>JACQAI010000476.1 GCA_016195115.1 Pseudomonadota bacterium | reverse complement strand
GTAGACGGCCTCAACAAACTCGCGCCGCGCGCTCAGCCGCGCAACCGCTTCGTCGAGTCGTCCCAAACCGTGCGCATCTTACACCCGTGGGCCGCGCGCCGCGGCATTGACTCGCGCGTTGCGCCCGCGCGAGCCTCAGCCGACCAACGTCATCGCCAGCGCGGGAGGAAGTCATGAAGGTCGGTTTCATCGGGGTCGGCACCATGGGCGCCGGCATGGCGTCGAACCTGCAGAAGGCCGGCCACACGCTGGTGATCAACGACCTGACGCGCCAGGCGGCAAGCCACCATCTGAACGCCGGCGGGGTGTGGGCCGAGTCGCCCAAGGCGGTTGCCGAGCAGTGCGAGGTCGTGTTCGCCTCGCTGCCGGCGCCGCCCGACGTCCAGCTGGTCGCGCTCGGCGAGAACGGCCTGCTCGCCGGCTTCAAGAAGGGCAGCGTGTTCTTCGACCTGTCGACCAACTCGCCGACCGTGGTGCGCGACATCCACGCCAAGTTCCTCGAGAAGGGCGTGCACATGTTGGACGCGCCGGTCAGCGGCGGCCCGAAGGGCGCGGCGTCCGGCAAGCTCGCGGTCTGGGTCGGCGGCGACCAGGCGATCTTCGAGAAATACAAGCACGTGCTCGACGGCATGAGCGACCAGGCGCGTTATGTCGGGCCGATCGGTGCCGGCTCGGTCGCCAAGCTGGTGCACAACTGCGCCGGCTACATCATCCAGACCGGCCTCGCCGAGGTCTTCACCATGGGGGTCAAGGGCGGCGTCGAGCCGCTGGCGCTGTGGGAGGCGGTGCGCCAAGGCGCGGTCGGCCGCTCGCGCACGTTCGACCGCATGATCGACAGCTTCCTGATCAACAAGTACGACCCGCCCAACTTCGCGCTGCGCCTCGCCCACAAGGACGTGTCGCTGGCGACCGCGCTCGGGCGCGAGCTCGGCGTGCCGATGCGGCTCGCCCACTTGACGCTCGAGGAGATGACCGAGGCGATGGGGCGCGGCTGGGGGAACCGCGACTCGCGCTCCTCGATGCTGCTGCAAAGCGAGCGCGCCGGCGTCAAGATCGCGGTCGAGCCGGAACGCGCGAAGGAGTCGCTCGCCAAGGAGCCCCGCAACACCAACGATCCGCGGGCGTAGCGCGCGGCGGCGGGGGCTTCGCCGGCCGCCGCGCTAAAGCCGCGCGCGGACGATTTGCTTGAAGGGGCGCGCGACCAGGAAGTGCTGGTCGCGCGTCTGCTGGTCGAGATAGAGGAAGACCTGGGCGACGATCACCTGGGTCACGGCGGCGCCATCCTCCGACAGCGGCATGAACAGCGCCTTGGTGTGGCGCTCGATGGCGCCGCCGGCCGGCGACAGGAACAGGCTCTCGGAATAGACTGGCCGACGCTCGCGCGCGCACTCGTCGTAGAGCCGCACGGCGTGCGCCCGATACTCGGACCCTTTGAGCACCTCGTCGACATACTGGCCGGTCGCGTTCATGCCGTGCTCCTGGGCATTGGCCGTGCCGATCAGCCGGTAGCGATAGCGGCCGTGATCGACGTCGACCAGCATGACGTGGGGCAGCAGCCGCGGGATGTCGGCCGGGTCGAGATCGCACCGTCGCGGCATCGGCCGGCCGGCCGCGATCCGGCACCAGTAGTCGTACGCCGACTGGAGCCGCGTGTCGGTGATCGGTGAAGCCGTGGTTTCCATGCCGCGGCGTTCCTCCCAAGGACGCCATCCTCCGCGTCGCGGCCTGGCTTGGCAAGCTCCCGGCCCACCGCCTGCCTCGGCATTGTCTCGGCCGGCCCGGCCGTTGCATGCTGCCCGATCGCTGTGACCGCCTATGAGGAGCGTTGGCCGTGCATGACATCGTGATCCGCGGGGGCACCATACTCGACGGCACCGGCCGGCCCGGCGTCGCCGGCGACCTCGCGATCGAGGGCGGGCGAATCGCCGCGGTCGGCGGCAAGGCGGGCCCGGCGCGGCGCGACATCGCGGCCGAGGGCCATCTCGTCACCCCGGGCTGGGTCGACGTGCACACCCACTATGACGGCCAGGCGACCTGGGATCCGGTGCTGGCGCCGTCGTCGTGGCACGGCGTCACGACCATCATGTTCGGCAACTGCGGCGTCGGCTTCGCCCCGGTCCGGCGCGAGCACCGCCAGGCGCTGATCGATCTGATGGAAGGCGTCGAGGACATCCCCGGCTTCGCGCTGACCGAAGGGCTGAGCTGGGAGTGGGAGAGCTTCCCGGACTTCCTCGATCATCTCGACCGCCTGCCGCGCGTCGTCGACATCGCGGCGCAGATGCCGCACCACCCGCTGCGCGTCTACGTCATGGGCGAGCGCGCGATCCGCTTCGAGGCGGCCACATCCGACGACATCGCGGCGATGAACCGGCTGACCGAGGAGGCGCTGCGTGCCGGCGCGTTCGGCTTCACGACCTCGCGCACCGACGCGCACAAGACGACGCAGGGCGAGCTGGTGCCCGGGCGCTACGCCGAGATCGACGAGCTGCTCGGCATCGGGCGCGCCTTTGGCGCGGCGAAGATCGGCGCCTTCGGCATGCTGAGCGACTTCGACGACGAGGCAGCAGAATTCCGCTGGATCACCCAGCAGGCCAAGCAGAGCGGCCGGCCGGTGTGGTTCCTGCTGACCGACCGCCCGGGTGACCCCGAGCGCTACAAGCGTCTGCTCAAGGGCGTGCACGCGGCGCGCGCCCAAGGCGCGCCGGTCGCCGCCCAGGTCGCCGGCCGCCCGGTCGGCGTCATCCTCGGCGTCGCGACCTCGTTCAACCCGTTCTCGATCCGCCCGAGCTGGCGGCCGCTCGACGATCTCCCCGTGCCCGAGCGGATGCGGCGGCTGCAGGACCCGGCGCTGCGCGCGGCGCTGCTCAGCGAGGCACCGACCCAGGAGATCGTCGCGCGCATGAACCCGTTCCACCAAGCGGT
>JACQAI010000475.1 GCA_016195115.1 Pseudomonadota bacterium | reverse complement strand
GCGGGTGCTGGTCGACCGCGTCGGTCAACAGCCCGCCCTGGTCGAAGCCGACATAGCCCGGCGGCGCGCCGATCAACCGGCTGACAGAGTGACGCTCCATGTATTCCGACATGTCGAAGCGCACCAGCTCGATGCCGAGGACCTTGGCGAGCTGGCGGGCGACTTCGGTCTTGCCGACGCCGGTCGGACCCGAGAACAGGTAGGAGCCGATCGGCTTCTCGGGCTCGCGCAGGCCGGCGCGCGCCAGCTTGATCGCAGCCGACAGCGACTCGATCGCCTTGTCCTGGCCGAACACCACGGTCTTGAGGTCGCGCTCCAGGGTCTGGAGCAGCGCCTTGTCGTCGGTCGATACGGTCTTCGGCGGGATGCGCGCGATCTTGGCGACCACCGCCTCGACGTCCTTCACCGTGATGGTCTTCTTGCGCTTGGACACCGGCAGCAGCATCTGCGCCGCGCCGACCTCGTCGATCACGTCGATTGCCTTGTCGGGCAGCTTGCGGTCGTTGATGTAGCGCGCCGCCAGCTCGACCGCGGACTTGATCGCCTCGTTGGTGTAGCGCACGCGGTGGTGCTGCTCGTAGTAGGGCTTGAGCCCCTTGAGGATCTTGATCGAGTCCTCGATGGTCGGCTCGTTGACGTCGATCTTCTGGAAGCGGCGGACCAGCGCGCGGTCCTTCTCGAAGTAGTTGCGGTATTCCTTGTACGTCGTCGAGCCGATGCAGCGCAGATTGCCCGAGGCGAGCGCCGGCTTGAGCAGGTTCGAGGCGTCCATGGCGCCGCCCGAGGTCGCGCCGGCGCCGATCACGGTGTGGATCTCGTCGATGAACAGCACCGCGCCGGGCAGCGCCTCGAGCTCCGACAGGACGGCTTTCAGCCGTTCCTCGAAGTCGCCGCGATAGCGGGTGCCGGCGAGCAGCGCGCCCATGTCGAGGCAGAAGATCGTGGCGTCCTGCAGGACCTCGGGCACCTCGCCGTGCACGATGCGCCGCGCCAAACCTTCCGCGATCGCGGTCTTGCCGACCCCGGGGTCGCCGACGAACAGCGGGTTGTTCTTGGTCCGCCGGCACAGGATCTGGATCGTGCGCTCGACCTCGGCTTCGCGTCCGATCAGCGGGTCGATGCGGCCGTTGGCGGCCTTCTTGTTGAGATTGATGCAGTAAGCGTCGAGTGCCTCATGGCCACGTTTCACCACCTTCTCCGCTCCCGCATCCTCGTCGGCGCCGCTCACGCGCCGGGTCTCCGCACGGCCGGGCACCTTGGCGATGCCGTGGCTGATGTAATTGACGGCGTCGAACCGCGACATGTCCTGCTCTTGCAGGAAGAATACCGCGTGGCTCTCGCGCTCGGAGAACATCGCGACCAGGACGTTGGCGCCGGTGACCTCGGCGCGCCCGGACGATTGGACGTGGATGACCGCGCGCTGGACGACGCGCTGGAAGCCGGCGGTCGGCTTGGCCTCCTCGGAGCGCGCGCCGACCAGGTTGGCGAGCTCGGCGTCGAGATAGTTGGTCAGCTCGCGGCGCAGCTTCTCGAGATCGACGCCGCATGCCCGCAGTACCGCCAACGCATCCTGATCCTCGGTCAGCGCCAGCAACAGATGCTCGAGGGTCGCGTACTCGTGGCGCCGCTGGTTGGCGTAATCGAGAGCCCGATGCAGGCTTTTCTCAAGATTGCGCGAGAGCATTGCGGTCCTAATCCTTCTCGAGTGTGCACTGCAGCGGGTGCTGGTGGCGCCGCGCGAAGTCCATGACCTGAGTGACCTTGGTCTCGGCAACCTCGTAAGTATATACCCCGCAGATCCCGACTCCCCGCTGGTGGACGTGCAGCATGATCCGCGTCGCCTCGTCGCGGTTCTTGTGGAAGAAACGCTCGAGCACGTGCACAACGAATTCCATCGGCGTGTAGTCGTCGTTGAGCATCAGCACCTTGTACATCGACGGCTTCTTCGTCTTCGCCTTTGGCTTGACGATGACGCTGGTATTGGAACCGTCGCCGCCGCGCTTGTCGTCGTCGCTCATGGCTGAGATGGGACTGGAACAGGTGCCGAGGTCACGATGTTGATGATATGAGATCGCCCGCGCCGTGGAAAAGCCCCTTGTTGCGCCGCATTGCGGCAGCGCCGCGCCGGGACCGCCCAGCGCCACGATTCGCGGCCGCACGGCCGGCCGATAGACCAAATGGCCAAAACGAACGGCCCGGCGGGGAGATCCCCGCCGGGCCGCTGGGTTTTGGCGCTCGCAGGGGCTTTAGCCCGTGCCGCGCGGAGGCCGTGCTCGCGGGGCTTTCGCCCCTGCCGCGCTAGGCAGCCGGCTTGGTGAACTTCTCGACCGCGACGTTGACCCGTGCCTGGATCGGCTCGAGCGCCTCGTTGGCGACCTTGAGGGAGATTTCCGACAGCTTGCTGCCGTCGGCCATGACCTTGTCGAAGTGGCTGCGCGCGAGATCGGTCTGGAGGTCGACCATCTGGCGCAGGCTGGTGCAACCCAGCACCGCCTTGGCCGCCGCGACCGAGGCCTCGAGCTGCGCCTGCGTGATCGCCATCACGGTCTTGCTGAGGTCCTCCATGCCGCGGGCGTAGATCGAGCCGGCCTTCACGACCGCCTCGACGTTGCCCTTGCTGTAGACGCTGAGCTCGTCATAGCCCTTGAAGAAGGCGGTCGACGCCTTCTCGACATTGTTCTTGGCGAGCTGGACGGCGTGCTCGAGGCTCTTCTGGGCGGCGTCGACACCCGCCTTCATCACGGTCTCGACCGTGTCCTTGCCCGCGAACAGCGCGGTCTCGATGGTCTTGTGGGCGTCACCGCCGGCGAGCGCCGGCTTGGTCTTGGTGGCCACGGGGGTCCCTCCTCGGAAGGGGTTTGACAGAAAATCCGGCAGGCGCGCGTCCATGTTGCGCCGCAGCACGCGCTTATGTGGCGGCAAGCGGGGATATTGTCAAGGTGTTTTTGTGCAACGCAACATAATTGACCCCGCTTGTTGCCGAGCCGGGCTGCGTGGCACGATGCGCCGCGTCGTTGGGCAGGAAGCGCCGCTTTTCATGACATTCTGCGTCGGCATCAAGATCGCCGAGGGCTTGGTCATCCTGGCCGACGGCCGCGTCACCGCCGGCACCCAGATGGCCGCGGCGCGCAAGGTCAGCTTCCATGG
>JACQAI010000474.1 GCA_016195115.1 Pseudomonadota bacterium | reverse complement strand
TGTCGCCGAGCACCGTCTCGGCAAACCGCACCAGCGCATCGCCGTGCGCGACACCGCCGTCGCCCGCGACCGTGCCGAGCACCGTCGCGAGCTCGTAGGCGTCACCGCTGTGTTTGCCGCTCGCACGGAGCAGCTGGGTATGGCTGGTGGTTCAATAGACGCAGCGGTTGAGGGCGGAGACCCGCGCCGCCAAGAGCTCGATCTGGGCGTGCGTGATGGCGCGGATCTCGCGCGCGAAATCGCGCATCACCGCGCCGGGCAGATACTGCGCCTCGACGACGTCGAAGAAGCCGCGCACCTCGGCCGGCACCAGGCTCATCGCCTTGTAGATGTTGGCGGCCGGCCGGTCGAACGGGTAGAGCCCGGCTTCCTCGTCGGTGGCGTCTTCTTTTTCGAGCCAGGGCACCCAGGCGACGCCCGGCTTGGCACCGCGCGGGCGGCGCTCGGACGGCGCGCCGGCGACCGGCGCGGGCAGCGGCCGCGCCACCCAGCCGAGGCCGCGCGCGAAGGTGTCGAGCGCGACGACCGTCGCGACGACGCCGACGATCTCGACATAGCGCTCGACGCTCAAGCCCTGCGCCAGCACGCCGTCGAGCCACGATCGGCTGAGCCGGCCGGGATCGGTGCGGATGCGGTGGACGGCTTCGAGGACCGGCTCGGGCAGGCTGCCGGCGTCATGCCGGCCGGTCACCGCATTGGGTGTCAGCGCCTCCTTGCGGGCCCGGCACAGCGCGCAGTTGGGCGCGTGCCGCGCCTCGGCCGCGATCGCCAGGCGTTCCGCGCCGGTCCACCAGGTGCCCGGCCGCGCCAGGCGCTCGAGCGCGCGGCCATGCGCCGCGGCGAGGTCGTCGCGGACCGTGAGCGGTGCGTTTTGGTAGGGCGACGGGGTCACGGCAGCGATCGTCGCGGAAAGATCGCGCGCGCGCAACCGGCCCTCGAGCGCATCTGCGGCTTCCGGCCGCGAGGTGCCTTGCCCTGTCGATCCGAACGCATATATGACTATAGTAGTCATATCAACGGGGAAGCGCGATGCGGGAAATTCAATTGAAGGACGCCAAGGCGACCCTTTCGTCGGTGGTCGATGAGGCGGTGCAAGGCGCGGTCGTGGTGGGCTTCAGGGACTGGCAGCGCTTGGCTCGCGTTCCCTCGTTCGGCCGACTGCTGATGTCCGCCCCCGTATCGTCGGGCGACGTGCCGGCGCGAAACCGTAGCCCGCGCCGCCGCGTCAAGCTCTGATCGTTCCCGTGTATCTCGTCGACACCAACGTCATTTCGGTCGGTGCGCCGTCAAGGGCGCGCGCCGCGATCGATTTGGTAGCCTGGATGGATGAGCATTCGGCCGAACTCTACTTGTCGACCGTCACGGTCGCGGAGATCGAAGACGGCATTGCGAAAGCGAGACGCGAAAAGGCCACGCGCAAAGCCGCGGACCTGACGGCGTGGCTGGAGACGCTGCTCCATCTTTATAGCGATCGAATTCTGGCATTCGACGTCGCGGCGGCGCGTATCGCCGGAGCCTTGTCGGACGTCGCGCGCAGCAGCGGCCGAACCGCTGGGTTTGCCGATATCGCAATCGCTGCGACGGCCAAGGCCCACGGGCTCGTCATTCTGACGCGCAATGCGCGGCATTTCGTGCCGCTGGGCGTGCCCACCCTCAACCCGACCGCCGCGGCGACCCTGCGGGCTGCTGCTGGATTCCGCTCGGCGATATAGGCGATCGCTTGATCGAAGTCGTCGAGCGCGTCCGCCGACCAGAGGACCCGCCGCGTCACCGGCGTCGCTTGGCGGCTTTCGCGATGGTCGCTTCGAGCCGTGCCATGGCGTCTTCATGGCTGACCAGCCGCCCGGCCTTGACGTCCTCGAGCCCGCGCCCGACGCCGTCGATGATGGCGAGTTCGCGGGCGACGTAGTCGGCGATCGCCTCGCTGGCCAAAAAGGACTTGGTTCGGCTGGTGCGTTTGGCGAGCCGCCCCAGCTGATCTTTCACCTTTGGCGCAATCCGGACCGTGAGCGTCGTGCTGGAGGGCATCGCAGATGCTTCCCTGTACGCAACTGTACACGGCATAGCACAGCGCGCCATTCAGCACGACCCTGCGACGGGTCTAGAGTGCGATTTTTTGCAGCGCGGGGGCGATCAGCCCCTACGCGGCGACCAGGTCGGCGGGGCGGATCTGGTTGGCGGCGGTGCGCATCATCGCCTTCTGCAATTTTTCGAAGGCCCGGGCTTCAATCTGGCGGATGCGCTCGCGCGACACGTCGTAGTGCCGGCTGAGCTCCTCCAGGGTCAGGGGCTCCTCCTTGAGGCGGCGCTCGGACAGGATGTGACGCTCGCGCGCGTTCAAGCCGGCCATCGCCTGCTCGAGCATGGCGCGCCGCTCGGCGAGCTCGTCGGCGTCGGCCAGCACGCTGTCGTGGCCGGGGCGCTCGTCAGCCAGCAGCTCGAGCCACTCGCTGTCGCTGTCGGCGCTGAGCGTGACGTTGAGCGAGCGGTCGGCGGCGCCGAGCCGGCGGTTCATCTCGATGACGTCGTGCTCGGGCACGGCGAGCTCGGCCGCGATCTTGGCCACCACCTCGGGCGACAAGTCGCCCTGCTCGAACTGCTGCAGCCGGGCCTTCAGCTTGCGCAAGTTGAAGAACAGCTTCTTCTGCGCCGCCGTGGTGCCCATTTTCACCATCGAGGCGTTGTGCAGGATGTATTCCTGGATCGCGGCGCGGATCCACCACATCGCGTAGGTCGCGAAGCGGAAGCCGCGATCCGGGTCGAACTTCTCCGCCGCCTGCATCAGGCCGACATTGCCCTCTGCGATCAGGTCGGCGATCGGCAGCCCGTAGCCGGCGTAGCCGCGCGCGATCTTGATCGCGAAGCGCAGGTGGCTGCCGACCAGCTGGCGGAGCGCGTCGCGGTCGCGCGCGTCGCGCCACGCGACGGCCAAGCCGTGCTCGTGCTCGGGGCTCAGCATCGGGAAGCGGCGAGCTTCCTCGAGATAATGTGTCAGGCCGTTGTCGTTCACGTGATCCTTCCTTTGCTCGGGCGCTCGCGTGAGCCGCCCGCTGCGATCGGGTCACCGACCCCCGTTCGGACGATGCGGGGCGCATCGCCGGGCTCGCGCCTGGCGGGACGGCACTCTCTCTGCTTGATAACGCCGTCGGGCCCCGTTGCCTTCCCGGCGACCCCTCTCAGATGGTCAAAAATTTCACTTTTTCAAGGGGGTGAGCAGCTACTCACAAGCCTGCCAAATCCAGGTTTTCCGCCATTCTGGCCCGTCCGTACGGCCAAACTAGGTCGGCCGAAAGATTTGCCCGGGGTCGACCGCAGTGCCGCCGCACCCCCCGCCGTTTGGCATAGCGGGGTCGGGACATCCTCGGGCCTCAGCCCTTGGGCTCGTCGCCGTCCTCGCCGGCGCGCCGGGCGGCCTCGCGCTCGCGCAGGTAGTCCTCGGTGGTGCGCGGCGCCGGGCGCGGCCGCGCGTGGGGGTCGAAGTCCTGCTCGGTGACCGCGATGACGCGGCAGTCCTCGCACATGCGCAGCACGTCGAGGCGCTGCGGCTGGCCCTGGTACATCCAGTGGCGCTCGGCGAGCTTGGCGGCGATGCGCTCGATGGTGCTGCGGACACCGAATGCTTTGCCGCAGCGGATGCAGGCGAACGGCTCTTCCTCCTTGAGGACCCGCGCGCTCGCGGCGTCGTTGCGGAAGTCGAGCTGCGGCGTCAGGGCGATCACCTTCTCGGGGCAGGTCGCCTTGCACAGCCCGCACTGCACGCAGGCGTCCTCGGTGAAGCGCAGCATCGGGCGTTCGGGATTGTCCGACAACGCGCCGGTCGGGCAGGCCGACACGCAGGCGAGGCACCGGGTGCAGCCGTCGACCCGGATGTCGACCTTGCCGAACGGCGCGCCCTCGGGCAGCGCGATGACGTCGACCGGCGCCGGCGCGACGCGCTGCAGCTCGCGCAGCGCCAGGCGCTGCACGCCGCGCTTGGCGCCGAGCGCCGTGAAGCTCGCGGGGTCTTTGAGGGGGGCAACGGCGGCGATGGCGCGCAGCACCGTGCCCAGGTGATCGGGGTCGTCGGTCTCGACGGTCGCGACGCGATCGCTGCCGAAGCCGAGGCCGCCGA
>JACQAI010000422.1 GCA_016195115.1 Pseudomonadota bacterium | reverse complement strand
GGACCGGCGTGCAGCCGGCCCGGCAGCGCCGCGCGCAGCGCTTCGGCGGAGCGATAGAGCTGGGTGTCGGCGCCCCAGCCGAGCTGCCGGGTGCGATGGAGCACCTCCTTGGTGCCCATCTTCAGGATCACGTCGGGATGGCTGCTGACCCACACGCCTTGCGCCGCGACCTCGCGCAGCAGCGGATCGAGCCGCGCGCGGGTCTGGCCGTTGGACAGCGGGTCGACCCACACGAGCACGCCGTCGAGCGCCAGCAGCTGCGCGCGCACCGCATCGACGATGCCGTCGTCGTCGGCGTAGACGACCGGCTCGGCGTGGACGTTGACCGCGGCCAGCGCCTCGAAGACCCGATTGAAGCGGCTGCTCTCGGCGGTCGTCGTGCGCCGCGCCTCGGCGTCGCCGCGCGACAGCACGCCGACGCGGCCGATCGGATGGGTGGGTTGGGCTATCGAAGACGGTGCCACGGCATGCTCCCTCCCGCGCCTTGGCGCGGTCAGCGAGCAGGGCTTGGACGGGATCCGTCTTGGGGATGCCGGGAGCCTGCGAAACCCCGACCGCCGGATACATAGGCGCGCCGCGGCGGGCAATCAAGCCCGTTCGGATGTGATATGGTCCCCCGATGAGCGATGATCAGAAGCCTGCCAAGCAGCCGAGCAAGGGCGAACGCCAAGACGAGGCCGCCGCCATCATGAAGCGGCTGCTCGAGACGCCGTATCAGCCGCCCGAGCCGCCGAAAAAACCGCGGAAGGACCGCAATTGACCGCTCGCTAAAACCCCTCGCCCGCACCGCGGGAGAGGGATTATAGCGCGAGCTTCAGGCCCTCGTGGGTCGCCTTGAAGCCGAGCTGCTCGTAGAAGCGCAAGGCGTCAGGGCGGGCCTTGTCGGTGGTGAGCTGGACGAGGCCGCAGCCGCGCCGGCGGCATTCCGCGATCGCCCACTCGAACAGCTGGCGGCCCAGGCCGGCGCCACGATGGCTGCCGGCGATGCGCACGCTCTCGATCTGGCCGCGCCAAGCGCCGCGGCGCGACAAGCCCGGAATGAACGTCAGCTGGAGGCAGCCGACCACCGCGCCGCCGGCGTCGGCGACGACCAGCAGCTGGTTGGGGTCGCGGCGCAGCGCCTCAAACGCGTCCCGGTATTTCGGGTCCAAGGGCAGCGACGCGTCCTCGCGCGACTGCCCGAGCGGATCGTCGGCGAGCAACGCGACGATGGGCGGCAGATCGGCCGCCACCGCCGGACGAACGTGGATGTCGATCATCGGCCGACCATAGCGCGCCGCGGCATAAAGCTGCCTTAAAAGAGCCGTGATACGGCTCCGCTGGGAAACGACGGGTGGGAGCGCACGTCATGGGTTGGTTTCTGCGGGGTCTCCAGGCCGGCATCGCGGCAGTCGCAACGGCCCTCGCCGAGCCGCTGCTGCGCCTCGCCCGCCGGTACGCGCTGGCGCCCGACGTCGCGAAGTCGGTCGATCTCAACGTCGCGACGCCCGACCGCTCGGATCTCAACTTCTGGTGACGGCCTACTGCCGTCCCGTGAGCGCTCGCGGGGCGCCTTGCGGCTGGCAGCACCGCGCGTCACGCGAACAAGATCGCGTCGGTCAGATAGTGCGCCAGCACGACCGGCCACAGGACGCCGCAGCGCCGGTAGCACGCCATGGCGAGCACGCCCCACAACCCGGCGATCGCAATGTTGCCGAGGCCGCTCCACCAGTGATAGGCGGCGAACAGCAGCGCGGTCGCGACCACCATCGCGGCGCCGTCGCCGACCAGCGGGCGGAACACCGCGCGGGCGCAGCGCCGGAACACGATCTCCTCGTGGACCGCGAGCAGCGCGATGCCGGCGGTCAGATCGACGAGATAGAGCCAACCGGTGAGCTTCGGATAGCGGGCCAGCCGCGTCGCCTGGTCGAGCGGGGCCGTGATCCCGACGGCATCGTCGACGAACATCAGCAGGGCGACCGCCAGGAACCCGGCCAGCCACCCCGCCACTTCGCCGGCGCCGACCGTGCGGGGGCCGCCCCGGAACGCCACCGCGCGCGCCGCCGGGATCAGCGCCAGCACGGCGAGCGCGCCAAGGCGCCCGCCATAGTCGCACGCCACCCACAACACCGGATCGCTTTGCGACAGACGCAGCAGCTGCGAGCCGACCATCGGCACGAAGGCGGCGACCAACCACAGCCACGACGGCACGCGCGGCACGCGCGTCACGCGCGCTATGCGGGCGCTCGCGGGGGCGCCGCCCCCTGCCGCGCTTGCAACACCGCGTTGATCAGCGCGATGCGGTGCTCGGTGGTGTTGCGCTGGCCGTTGCGCACCTTGTCGCCGAAGCTGGCGCCCATCACAAGGTGCAGGCCGAGCAGCGGCGGCCCGGCGGCCGGCGCCGTGGCGGCGCGCGCACGCTCGGCCGCGAGCTCGGCGATCGACGTCGCGGTGTTGTCCTGCCACACCAGCACCGTGAAGCCGGCTTGCTCGAACAGCGCGCGGGTCTCCTCGGCGGTGCGCAAGTAGCTCAGCGCCGGCGTGTCGGCCCACGGCACCGGGTAAAGCACCGGCCCGCCGGCGCCTTGCGTGACGTCCTGCAGCGCCAGGCGGCCGCCCGGCTTGAGCACGCGCACGAGCTCGGCATAGAAGCGCTCCCGGTCGGCGATGTTCATCGCGACGTTCTGGGTCCAGGCGAGATCGAAGGTGGCGTCGGGGAACGGCAGCGCCGGCGCCGCGGCGTGACGAAAGTCGACGCGGTCGGCCAGCCCGGTGCGGCGCGCCAGCTCGGTCGCGACCGCGACGAACTCGGACGTCGCGTCGATGCCGCTGACCCGGCAGCCGTGAACCTGCGCGAGATAGCGCGCCGGGCCGCCCAGCCCGGAGCCGACGTCGAGCACGTGGGCGCCCGGCGCCGGCGCCAGCAGCCGCGCCAGCTCCTCGGTCGCCAAGCGCCGGCGCGAATGGAACTCGTCGACCAGCATCAGGTCGTCGATGGTCAGGCGCTCGGCGTCCTTGCCCGCCGCGCGCAACGCCGCGAGCAAGCGCTCGAGCAGCCCGCCGCGGCCATAGTGGCGATCGATGTCGGGATTGGTGTCGGCCATGGCGGGACCCTCTCGCGGTGCCCGTGCACTCTAGCACCGCCCCCTCACCCTACCCTCTCCCCCGATGGGGGAGAGGGGTTTGAATGCAAATTTCCCCTCTCCCCACTGGGGGAGAGGGAGGCGCGCGTAGCGCGCGGGTGCGGGGGC
>JACQAI010000421.1 GCA_016195115.1 Pseudomonadota bacterium | reverse complement strand
GCTGGCCGCAAAGGTCGATGCCGTGGCCGACCGCACCACCACGGGATCCTTGAGGTTGTCGGGCAAGAAGCTGACCAGCACTTCCCAATCGGGCATGCGGCCGAGCCGCGCCTCGAGCCGCTCGAGCGCATCCTCGACCGAGTAGAGTTGGGTCGGTGCGATGCGCAGCATCTGGAGCTGATCGATGCGCCGGCGCTGATCGGCATAGGCCTTGAGCAGGTCGTAGAGCGCCGCTTCGTAGCGTGGCTTCTTGTCGGCCGCGACGACCTCGGGCATGCCGCGGCGGAAGATGTCCCAGCCGAGCCGCGGCCGCGCCAGCAGGGTAACGCCCGCCTGCTGCATCGCCTCGAGGCGCTGCAGCTCGAACGCCAGGTTGGCTGCCATCTCCTCGCCCGACGGCTCGTCCTCGGGCGGCACCGGCAACAGCAGGCGCGATTTCAGATAGGCGAGCCACGCCGCCATCACGAGATAGTCGGCGGCGATCTCGAGCTTGAGCTGACGCGCCTCGGCGATGAAGGCGAGGTACTGGTCGGCGAGCTGCACGATCTTGATCTTGGTCAGGTCGACCTTCTGCTCGCGCGCCAACGTGAGCAGAACGTCAATCGGTCCCTCGAAGCCGTCGAGGTCGAGCACCAGCGCGGCTTCGCGCGGCGTCTCCTCGAAGCTCGGCTCGGACATCGCCAGCGGCACGACATCGCTCATCGCAGACCTGCCAGATCAAGAATGAACCGGAGCAGCGCAGTGAAGGGCGGTCCAATCAGCGACGCCACAGGATTGAACTCAGTATGCAGCAACTCCGCAGCCGCGAAGGGCACTATGAAAAGCGCAAGGATGAGGATCAACATTCCGGTTCGCTCGAGCCGTGCCAGCGGCCGCGCCAGCGCCATCGGCAGCAGCCCCACCGCGACCCGCCCCCCGTCAAGCGGCGGCAACGGGATCATGTTGAAAACCGCCAGCAGAACATTGATGTAGACGGAGTTTTGCAAGTTGTAGCTCCACCACGTGGCAAACGATTGGGGGACCATGCCGACCGTGTGAATGAGCAAGGCGGACACAAAGGCGAGGGCGACGTTGGTCGCTGGACCGGCAGCGGCGACCCACACCATGTCGCGCTTCGGGTTGCGCAGCCGAAAGAAATTCACCGGCACCGGCTTGGCCCAGCCAAAGAGGAACCCCGATCCCGTAACCGATCGCATCAATAACAGAAGGCCGGGCAGCAGCAGTGTGCCGAACGGGTCGATGTGACGAACCGGATTCAAGGTCAGGCGGCCCGCGCGCAACGCGGTGTCGTCACCAAACTTCAGGGCGACGAAGCCATGCGCCGCCTCGTGAAGCGTGATCGCCAAAATCACGGGGATCGCCCAGATCGTAATCTCGTAGAGAAGATTGCCCATGCCTCAAGCCGCCGCCGCGATCAGGCGATCGAGCCGGGCGAGCGCCGCGCCGCAATCGACCGGCTGGGCCGCCGGCAGCGCCGCAGCGGCGAGCCGGCGCGCTGCGGCTTCCGACAGCGGTCCGACCGCTGCGTCGACCGCGCGCATCTCGGCCATGTCGCCGTTGCAATGCAGCGCGATATCGCAGCCTGCGGCGAGCGCGCCGCGCGCCCGCGCACCGAGATCGCCGGCCAGCGCCTGCATCGACAGGTCGTCCGACAGCAGCACGCCGTCGAAGCCGATGGCGCCGCGCACCACCGCCTCGATCGCGCGCGCCGACAGGGTCACGGGGGCGCTGGGATCGAACGCCTGGCAGACGATGTGCGCGGTCATCGCCCAGCAGCGGCTAGCGCCGGCGCCGCCGCCGACGTCACGAAACGGCGCGAAATCGGTCGCCGCCAAGGTTGCCGCCGGCTCGCTCAAGGTCGGCAGGTGGAAATGGCTGTCGACCACGGCGCGGCCGTGGCCGGGCACGTGCTTGATCACCGGCATGACGCCGGCGGCGCGCATGGCGTCGCAGAACGCGCGGCCGAGCGCCGCGACGATCGCGGGATCGCGATCGAACGCGCGGTCGCCGATGACGTCATGGGCGCCCGGGAAAGACAGATCCAGCACCGGGGCGCAATCGACCGTGATCCCAAGCGCGATGAGCTCCGCTGCGAGCAGCTGCGCGTTGAGCCGGACCGCCTCCAATCCCTGATCGGCGGCACGCCGGTAGAGCTCGCCGAACACGGCGGCCGGCGGCGCGGCGCGCCAGTGCGGCGGCTTCAGGCGCTGCACCCGGCCGCCCTCCTGGTCGATCAGCACCGGCGCATCGGGCCGACCGACCGCCGCGCGCAGCGCGCCGACCAGATCGCGCACCTGCCCCGGGTCGTCGACGTTGCGCGCGAACAAGATGAAGCCGAGCGGCTGGGTCGCGGAAAAGAAGCTGCGCTCTTCGGCGGTGACGCGCGGTCCGGCGAGGCCGTAGATGACGGCCTTAGGGTTTGGCAACCACGCACCCCTGGTTTTTGGCTTTCAGCGAGTCGCACAGGCGGCCCGCCGCGGCGGCGTCGCTGAACGGCCCGCCGTAGATGCGGTACCACACGCCCTTGTCGCCGAGATCGACGCGCGTCACCGACATGTGCAGCGGTGCGAGCTCAGGGTGGCTGCGCTGCAGGCGCGCCCACTCCTGATTGGTCTCGGTCTGCGATTTCACCGAGACGAGCTGGACCCGATAGGCGGCGCCGTTGACCGCAGCGGCGGGCGACGGTTTGGGCGGCGCGGCGGCCGCGACGGCCTGCGGCTTCTCAGGCGGGCTCTTGGCGGCCGGCGGCGTAGCCGGTGCGGCGATCGCGGTCGGCGGCGCGGGCGCCGGGCTCGGCGGCGGCGCGGTCGCGATTTGCGCCGGCGCGGCCGGCGGCGTCGCGGGCATACCGGCGGCGGGCGGCGCTGGCCCGATCTTGGGCGGCAGCGCCGGCGCGGTCGGGTTGGGCGCCGCTGCGACCGCGGGCGGCGGGGTCACGGGCGCGGCGGCGGCCGGCCGCGGCAGCGGCGTCTCGGGCGGCGGCAGCAGGCGCTCGACCGCTGGCGCGCCGGGCTTGGCGCCATCCGCCAGGGTGTTGAGCACCAGCTTGTCCTGGTGCTGCACCTCCATGCCGCCGGGCTGCTCCGGCCTGACCTTGGTCGGGCTGGTGTCCAGCGCCACCGCCGCGATCATGATCGGGGCGATCTTGGAGCGCACCGGGCGCTCCTCGCGCTTGGGCAGGCTGGGTTCGAGATCGCGCGGATCGAATTCCTGGTGCATCAGCGCATTTCCTCCGCCGGCGCCACCCCAAGCACGGCCAGACCCGAGGCGATCACCGTCTTCACGCCTTGGACCATGGCCAGACGCGCCAGCGTCCGGTCGGGGTCGCCCGGCACGATGAACCGCAGGGTGGCGTCGTCCTTGCCCTTGTTCCACAGCGCATGGAAGCCGGCGGCCAGGTCATTGAGGTAGAAGGCGATCCGGTGCGGCTCATGCGCCTCGGCGGCTGCTTCGACGATCCGCGGCCAGTTGGCGAGCTGCCTGATCAAAGCAATTTCGCCTCGATCAGTCAAGCATTTGAGGTCGATCTGGAGCAAACCTACAACATTTAGCTTTTCGTTGGCAAATTCAGCCGCCGCATGGCGCATCACCGAGGCCGCCCGGGCGTGCGCGTATTGGACGTAAAAGACCGGGTTGTCCTTGGTTTGTTCCAGCACCTGTTTGAGGTCGAACTCGAGCGCGGCGTCGTTCTTGCGGGTCAGCATGATGAACCGCACGACGTCCTTGCCGACCTCGTCGACGACCTCGCGCAGGGTGACGAAGGTGCCGGCCCGCTTCGACATCTTCACCGGCACGCCGGCGTCCAACAGGTTGACCATCTGGCACAATTTGACGTCGAGCACGCCGGCGCCGTCGGTCAGCGCCTTGACCGCGGCGGCGACGCGGCTGACGTAGCCGCCGTGGTCGGCGCCCCAGACGTCGATCATCAACGGGAAGCCACGCCGAAACTTGTCCCGGTGATAGGCGATGTCCGACGCGAAGTACGTCCAGGTGCCGTCCGATTTCTTCAGCGGTCTGTCGACATCGTCTCCGAACTGACTGGAACGAAACAGAGTTTGGGGTCGTGCCTCCCAATCGTCGGGAAGCTTGCCCTTGGGCGGCTCGAGGGTGCCGACGTAGATCAGGCCCTTGGCGTCGAGCTCGGCCAGGACCGCGTCGACCGCGCCGGCCTCGACCAGCGCGCGCTCCGAGGTGAACACCGCGTGGCGCACCCCGAGGGCGTCGAGGTCAGCCCGGATCAGCACCATCATGGCGTCGATCGCGACCGCGCGGATCGGCGCCAGCCAGACCTCCGGCGGCGCGTTGTGCCACTTGGCGCCCTCGCGCGCCGCCAGCGCGCGGCCGACCTCGACTAGGTAGGCGCCCGGATAGTAGCCCTCCGGAATCGGCCCGATCGCCTCGC
>JACQAI010000420.1 GCA_016195115.1 Pseudomonadota bacterium | reverse complement strand
CGACGGACGCAGGGTTGGCAGACGTCATCGTGCGGTGCCCCCAGCCCACTGCGAATCGAGCTGTGATTGCAAACGATAACGGGTCTCGTTATCAATGCAACTGCGACACACTTGCTTAAGAAGCATGCCAACCACCCGCATTGAGAATGGATTGCAAAATCTGTTGCAAGAGCTGGGGCAATTCAGATACGAATGACTCTCATTCGCACATCTCCCTGGATTTCCCATGAATTCCGTCCTATCCCGCGCGCCGATGCGCGGGTCGTTGACCCGCCGCTTGCTGGCCAGCACGGCGCTCGGCGTCAGCTTGGCTCTGCCGGCGCCGTGCCCTGCGGCCGCCCAGACGACAACGCCCACCCCACCGCCCCAGGCCGCGCCCGGCGGCGCTCAGCAGCTGCCCGAGCTGCGAGTCCAGGACCGGCCGATCGCGCCCGAGACCGAGTACAAGGCCGACCAGCCGGCGCTCAACAAGCTGACCCAGCCCCTGCGCGAGACACCGCAGTCGATCACCGTCATCCCGCGCCAGGTGATCGACGACCAGAACGCCGGCACCTTGCGCGACACCATGCGCTACGTCTCGGGCATCAGCATCGCGGCCGGCGAGGCGGGCGCCGGGCAGGGCGACAATCTGACCATCCGCGGCTTCTCGGCGCGCAACGACATCTTCCTCGACGGCATGCGCGATTTCGGCGCCTACTACCGCGACACCTTCAATTACCAGCAGGTCGAGGTCCTGAAGGGCCCGTCCTCGATCCTGTTCGGCCGCGGCTCGACCGGCGGCGTCGTTCACCAGGTCAGCAAGACACCGCAGCTCGACCCGTTCATCGCCGGCGGGCTGACCTTCGGCACCGACGCGACCAAGCGGGTCACCGGCGACGTCAACCAGCCGATCCCGGGGCTGGCCAACAGCGCCTTCCGCCTCAACGTCATGGGCCACGACTCGGAAGTCGCCGGCCGGGACGTGGGCGAGTACCAGCGCTTCGGCTTCGCGCCGTCGGTCGCGTTCGGCATCGGCACGCCGACGCGCATCAATCTCAGCTACTTCCACATCAGCGAGGACGGCATCCCCGACTACGGCCTGCCCTGGCTCGACCGGCGCGGCCAGCCGGGCCCGATCGCCTCGGTGGCGCCGGTGGCGCGGCACAATTTCTACGGCTTCCGCAGCGACTATTTCCGGACCGAGGCCGACATCGGCACGGTCAAGTTCGAGCACGACCTGACCGACGCGATCACGCTGCGCAACCAGTTCCGCTACGGCGCCTACAGCCGCGACGGCCGCATCACCGAACCACAGGTCAACGGCCTGTTCGCGGCCAACGTCAACCTCAACACGCTGTCCGTCACGCGCAACCAGCTGGTGTTGAAAAGCCAGGAGACCTTCCTGCAAGACCAGGCCGACGTCACCGCCCGGTTCAAGACCGGCCTCATCGAGCACGCTTTGGTCGCCGGCATCGAGGGCGGACAGGAGACCTCCGATCCGACGCGCCGGACGTTCGCCGGCGTGCCGACAGCCAATCTCGTCAGCCCCAACGAGAACCAGACCTTCGTCGGCACGGCGACCCTGTCGCAGAAGGTACGCACCACGGCCGATACGGTCGGCGTCTACCTGCTCGATACCCTCAAGCTGCACCCGCAGTGGGACCTGATCGGCGGCCTGCGCTGGGACCGTTTCGCGGCCGACTACACCAACCAGGTCGGCTCGCTGGCGCTCAATCGCGTCGACGAGGCGGTGAGCTGGCGCACCGCGCTGGTCTACAAGCCGATCCCGATCGCCAGCGTCTATTTCGCCACCGGCACGTCGTTCAACCCGTCGGCCGAGTCGCTGGCACTGGCGGCCAACACCGCGAGCCTCGCGCCCGAGCGCAACAAGAGCTACGAGGTCGGCACCAAATGGGACGTGCTCGACCAGAACCTGTCGCTGCGCGCCGCACTGTTCCGCATCGAGAAGGAGAACGCGCGCGTCACCGATCCCAACAACGCCCTGCTGCAGATCCTCGCCGGAAACTATATCGGCGACGGCTTCGAGCTCGAGGCGACCGGACGCTTGACCGACCGCTGGCAACTGATCGCCGGCTACACCTATATCGACGCCCGGATCGTATCGTCGCCGCGCACCAACGAGGTCGGCAATCGCCTGCTGAACGCACCGGAGCACACATTCGGCATCTGGTCGACCTACGTCCTGCCCTGGCACGAGATCCAGGTCGGCGGCGGCCTCAACTATGTCTCGCGGCGTTTCGCCTCGAACGCCGTCGATGCGCAAGGCCTGTTCCGGGTGTTGCCCGACTACTACTCGGTCAGTGCAATGGCGCGCTATCCAATCACCGAGGCGGTGTCGCTGCAGCTCAACGCCTACAACCTCACCGACGAGTACTACTATGACCAGATCCACCCGAATCACGTCGTTCCGGGCGCCGGGCGCACGGTGCTGTTCAGCACCCACTTCAAGTTCTAGGCGCAACCGATGGCGGCGCACCGCGCCGCGGACAGGAGCGTAGCGCGCCATGTTGCTGCGCATTCCATCGGTGCTGACCGCGGCCCAAGTGGCGCAGTGCCGCGCCGCGCTGAACCAGGCCGAATGGGCCGACGGCCGGGCCACCGCCGGACATCAGTCGTCCCAGGTGAAGCACAATCTGCAGGTCCCCGACGGCCATCCGATCGCGCGCGAGCTCGGCGACATGATCCTCGCCGCGCTCGAGCGCACGCCGCTGTTCCTGACGGCCGCGTTGCCCCTCAAGGTCGTGCCGCCGCTGTTCAACCGCTACGAGGGCGGCGGTACCTACGGCACCCACATCGACGGCGCGATCTGGCAGATCGCCGGCACGCCGCATCGCGTCCGCACCGATCTGTCCGCGACCCTGTTCCTGACTGCGCCCGACGACTACGACGGCGGCGAGCTGACGGTCGAGGACACGCTCGGCGTGCACCGCGTGAAGCTGCCCGCGGGCGATCTGTTCCTCTATCCCGGCACCAGCCTGCACCACGTCACGCCGGTCACCCGCGGCGCGCGCATCTCGGCATTCTTCTGGATCCAGAGCATGGTGCGCGACGACGCGCAGCGCACCCTGCTGTTCGATCTCGACATGGCGATCCAGCAGGTGCGCATCGGCCTGCCGGAGCATCCGTCCGCGGTGCAGCTCACCAACGTCTACCACAACCTGCTGCGCCAATGGGCGGACACCTGACATGATCAGCACGTCGCACGATCCCGCCGCCGCGTCGCCGCCGCGCGCCACGCCGATCGCCTCGGCGAGCGAGCGCGACTGGCTGCGCGTGCTGCGCACCGCGCATCTGTGGACCGCGCTGGTGCTGTGCCTGCCGCTCGCCCTGCTCGGCGTCACGGGCAGCCTGCTGGTGTTCGAGCACGAACTCGAGCACCTGATCGACCACACGCCCCGGCGCATCGTCGCCGGCGGCGTCGAGCAATCGCAGAGCGCCATCATCGCGGCGGCGCGCGCGGCCGCGCCGGCCGGCGCGACGCCCAGCCTGTTCATCGCCGCGGACGATCCCGAGGCAGCTGCCGTGGTGCGCCTCAGCGCGCGCGGTGCCGGACCGGGCCCGGGCGCGCTGCAGGTGTTCGTCGACCCGGTCTCGCTCGAGATCATGGGCACGCGAACCTTCGGCATCGGCCTGGTACGCCAGATCTTCCTGCTGCACGCCAACCTGATGACACGCGATCGCAGCGGCCGCGAGATCGTCGGCTGGTTCGGCGTTGCGATGTTGGGTCTCGGCCTCAGCGGCCTGGTGCTGTGGTGGCCACGCGGCGGTCAATGGCGCACCGCATTCGGTGTCCGCCGCGGCGTGCACGGCTATCGGCTGTTTCGCGAGCTGCACGGCGCGGTCGGCATCTGGGGCGTCAGTTTGCTCCTGGTGGTCAGCGCCAGCGGCAGCTACTTGGCGTTCCCCCAGACCATCGGCGCGGCGGTCGCGACCGTCGTGCCGACGCGCGACCTCCGCACGGCGCCGAGCGTCGCGCGCCCCGCCGATGCCACGCAGCCGATCGCGCTCGACGATGCGGTGGCCGCGGCACGCGCCGTGGTCGCGGACGGTAGCGTGCGCCTGGTCGGATTTCCGGCGCGGCCGGACCAGCCGTTCCGGATCGCGTTCCTGCGCCCCGGCGACGCCGTGGGCCAGCCGTTGACCACGGCGTTCGTCGACCCATGGACCGGCCGCGTCATCGAGCTGCGCGACCCCGGGACCTATTCGCTCGGCGAGACCGTGCTCGCCTGGCAGCACGCAATCCACGCCGGGCAAGGTCTCGGCGGTCTATGGCGCGGCCTGGTGTTGGCGTCGGGGTTGCTGCCGCCGTTCTTCGTCGTCACGGGCATCACAATGTGGCTGATCAAGCGACGCGTCAGGCGCAGCACCATGGCGCTGCGCACCACAGGGGAATGATCATGGGTCTCATTCATCGCGTCGGTCTTCGCGCGGGGGTCGCGCTGTGCGGCCTGGTGCCGTGGGCAGCAGCGGCGCAAGACACCGCCGGCACGCCGGGCGCGCGCAGCCCGATCGCCCTGCTGTCCCTACCCCAGGACCTGTCGCCGTGGGGCATGTTCATGACCGCGGACAGCCTCGTGAAAGCGGTCATGATCGGCCTAGCGCTGGCGTCGGTAACGACCTGGACGGTGCTGTTCGCCAAGGGCATCGAGCTGGCCGGTGCAAAACGCAAGGCGCGCGCCGCCCTCGCGGCGCTGGCCCAGGCCAAGACCCTGACCGAGGCGACCGAGCGGGCGGCGCTCGATCGCGGTCCGGTCGCCGGCTTCCTGCGTGCCGCGATGGTCGAGGTCCGGCTCTCGGTCGAGCTCGGTGGCGACGGCGTCAAGGAGCGCGTCGTCTCGCGACTCGAGCGGCTCGAGGTGGCGGCCGGCCGGCGTATCGGCCGCGGCATCGGCATCCTGGCATCGATCGGCGCGACCGCGCCGTTCGTCGGGCTGTTCGGCACGGTCTGGGGCATCATGAACAGCTTCATCGGCATCTCGAGGGCGCAGACCACCAATCTCGCGGTGGTCGCACCCGGCATCGCCGAGGCGCTGCTCGCCACCGCGATCGGCCTGGCGGCCGCCATCCCAGCGGTGGTGATCTACAACATCTTCGCGCGCACCACGGCCGGCTACCGCGCGCTGCTCGCCGACGCCGCGGCCGAGGTGCTGCGCTTCGTCAGCCGCGACCTCGATCGCCGCGCGCTGCCGATCACGCGCGCCGCGGAATAGCGCGATGGCGGTTCGGCTCGACCATGGTGGCGACGATTTGATCGAAACCCATGAGATCAACGTCACGCCGTTCATCGACGTCATCCTCGTCCTGTTGATCATCTTCATGGTGGCGGCGCCGCTCGCGACGGTCGACGTGCCGGTCGACCTGCCGACTTCGACCGCGACGCCGCAGCCGCGGCCGGACAAGCCGCTGTTCCTCAGCCTCAAGGCCGATCTGTCGCTGGTGCTGGGTGACATGTCGACCACGCGCGACGATCTGGCCGCCGCGCTCGACACCGCGACCGGCCACGACAAGGAGCGGCGCGTCTTCCTGCGCGCCGATCGCTCGGTCGATTACGGCGAGCTGATGACCGTCATGAATGCGCTGCGCAGCGCCGGTTATCTCAAGATCGCCCTGGTCGGGCTGGAGACCGCAGCGACGCGATGACCCTGGCTTGGTCTTCCGACACCGCGATCGGCGCGGGCGCTGAGCCGATCGGCATCGGGCGCTGGACCGCGAGCCTGCTCGCGGTCGTGCTGGTCCATGCGCTGGGCGCCGCAGCCTTGCTGAGCTGGCGCACACCGGTCGCGTCGATCGAGCCGCCGCCGGCCGCGGTCATGATCGAGCTCGCACCTCTGCCGGCGCCGACTCCGCCGCCGCCGGTGATCCAGCCGCCCGAGCCCGCGGTGGTCGAGGAGGTGCTGCCGGAGCCGGTGGTGGTGCCACCGAAACCCGACGTCGTATTGCCGCCGCCGAGACCCAAGCCCAAGCCGGTGCCGCAGCGGATCGAGCAACCCCCGCCGCCGCAGGTCGAGCCGACGCCGACACCGCCGCGGCCGCCCGAGCCGGTCGCCGCCGCGCCTGCGCCGGTCACAGCCCCGCCGGTAGCGACGCCGAGCTACCAGGGCCTGCTGCTGTCGCACCTGGAGCGCAACAAACGCTATCCGCGCGAGGCCCGGCTGCGCCGCCAGGAGGGCGTCGCAACCTTGCGCTTCACAGTCGATCGCGACGGCAAGCTGCTCGCCTTCAAGCTCGAGCGCAGCGCCGGCCACGCGATCCTCGACGACGAAGTGCTGGCCATGATCCAGCGCGCCGCGCCGCTGCCGCCGTTCGCGCCCGAGATGGCCGAGCCAAGGGTCGAGTTCGTCGTGCCGG
>JACQAI010000419.1 GCA_016195115.1 Pseudomonadota bacterium | reverse complement strand
TATCGTCGGCGACGATCATGCTGGGGTTGAGGGCGAGCGCGCGCGCGATGCCGATGAGCTGGCGCTGGCCGCCTCTGAAGGCGTGCGGGAAGCGGTTGCGGTAGGCGCCCGGCAGTTGGACCATCTCGAGCAGCTCGGCGACGCGCCGACGCCGCTCCGCGGCGTCCCGCATGCCGTTGACCAGCAGCGGCTCGCCGATGATGTCGGCGATGCCCATGCGCGGGTTGAGCGACGAGAACGGGTCCTGGAAGACCATCTGCATGTGCCGGCGATAGCGCTTGAGCTCGCGCTTCGGCAGCGTCGCGAGGTCGACCACCGCGCCGTCGACCGTGAAGCGGATTTCGCCGCTGGTCGGCGCCAGCGCGCGCAGGATGCAGCGCGACACCGTGGTCTTGCCGCAGCCGCTCTCGCCGACCAGCGCCAGGGTCTCGCCCTTGCGGATGTGGAAGCTGACGCCGTCGACCGCCTTGACCTGCCCGACGATGCTCCTGAGGAAGCCCTTGCGGATCGGGAAGTGTTTCTTGAGATCGACGACCTCGAGAACGTTTTCGCCGGCGGTCACGGCCGCTCACCGTAGAGGAAGCAGCTGACCTCGCTGCCGTCGGGGCCGGCGAGCGCCGCCGGCACCGCGCGGTCGCACACGCCCGTCATGAAGGCGTCGCAGCGCGGGTGGAACGGGCAGCCCGCGGGGCGGTTGAACGGATGCGGGATCGAGCCGCCGAGGGTGGCGAGCTTGGTGCGCGGTGCCGCCATGATGCTCGGGATCGAGCGCAGCAGCGCCCGCGTGTAGGGATGACGCGGCGCGTGGAAGATGGCATCGACCTTGCCCTTTTCGACCGCGCGCCCGAGATACATGACGACGACGTCGTCGGCCATCTCGGCGATCACGCCCATGTCGTGGGTGATCAGGATGAGGGCGAGGCCGCGCTGCTGCTGCAAGCCGCGCAGCAGGTCGAGGATCTGCGCCTGGGTCGTGACGTCGAGCGCTGTGGTCGGCTCGTCGGCGATCAGCACGCGCGGATCGCACGCCAGTGCCATCGCGATCATGACGCGCTGGCGCAGCCCGCCGCTGAGCTGGAAGGGGTATTCGTCGATCCGGCGCTCCGGCTGCGGCACGCCCACGGTATCGAGCAGCGCGATCGCGCGGTCGCGGGCCTGGCGCGGTGTCGCGTCGCTGTGCTCGCGGATCGCCTCGATGATCTGGTTGCCGACCGTGTAGTAGTGGCTGAACGACGCCATCGGCTCCTGGAAGATCAGCGCGATCTCCTTGCCGCGGACCGCGCGCATCGCGGCGCTGTTGGCCGGCAAGGTGGCGAGGTCGACTGGCTGGTCGGCGCCGCGGCGCAGCCAGATCTCGCCGCCGACGATGCGGCCGGGCTTGTCGACGATGCCCAGGATGCTGCGCGCCGTGATGCTCTTGCCGCAGCCGCTTTCGCCGACGATGCCGAGCGTGCGGCCGGCCTGGACGTCGAAGCTGACGCCGTCGACCGCGCGCACGATGCCTTCGTCGAGCTGGAAATAGGTCTTGAGGTCGCGCACCGAGAGGATCGGCGACCCGGGCGCGCGCGGCTCAACCATAGGGATCGGCGGCATCGCGCAGCCCGTCGCCCAGGAAATTGAACGCCAGGATGATGACGATCACGGGCGCCGCCGCGGCGAGCATCCAGGGCGCCAGCGCCAGCGCCTCGATGTTCTGGGCGTCCTGCAGCAGGATGCCCCAGCTGATCGCCGGCGGGCGCAGGCCGAGGCCGAGAAAGCTGAGCGAGGTCTCGCTGATGATCATCGCCGGCAGCGCCAGGCTGGTCGCTGCGATGATGTGCGACAGGAACGACGGCAGCATGTGGCGGAAGATGATGCGCAGCTGCCCGGCCCCGGAGAGCTCGGCGGCGGTGACGAAGTCCTCCTCGCGCAGCGACAGGAACTTGCCGCGCACGACGCGGGCGAGGTCGGTCCACGCCAGCAGCGCGATGATCACCGTGATGGCGAAATAGATCCGCGTGACCGACCAGTCGTTGGGCAGCGCCGCGGCCAATCCCATCCACAAGGGAATGGTCGGCATCGAGCGTACGATCTCGATCACCCGCTGGATCGCGGTGTCGACGATGCCGCCATAGACCGCCGACACGCCGCCCAGCAGCACGCCGAGGAACAGGCTGATGACGACGCTGACCAGGCCGATGGTCAGCGACACGCGCGTCGCCACGACCAGCCGCGACCACAGATCGCGGCCGAGGCGATCGGTGCCCAGGATGTGCAAGGTCTCGCCCGGCTGGGCGCCCTTGAGGCCGAGCAAGTGGGTAGTGGTCGGGATGAGGCCGAACAGTGCGTAGGGGTAGCCCTCGACGAAGAAACCGAGGTCGACCTTTGTCGCCTGGTCATGGACCATCCGGAACGTCCGCGGGTCGCGCCGTGCGCGCAGCACCGTGACGTGCGGCCGCAGCGAGACGTCGTCGAACAGGTGGATCGCCTGGGGTGGCGCATAGCTGCGGGCCGATTCGGTGTCGTGCGGATCCATGGTCGCGAGGAAGTCCGCAAAACCGGCCGCGAGATAGAACAGGATGACGATCACGCCGCTCGCCATGGCCAGGCGATGGCGGCGGAAGCGCCACCAGGTCAGCTTGAGCTGGCTGGCGACCGCGACGCGTTCCTCGGCGGTGGCGGCGTCTTCGACAGCTGGTTTGGCGTTGAATAGACGGGCGAGCATACGCGCCCTCAATCGAGCTGGTGGCGGATGCGGGGATCGACCCACATCAGCACCAGGTCCGAGATGAAGGTGCCGACCACCGTCAGCGCACCGAGCAGCAGCACGATCGTGCCGGCGAGGAACATGTCCTGCGAGATCAGCGAGCGCACCAGCAGCGGCCCGACGGTTGGGAGACTGAGAACAATGGAGATGATGACGCTGCCCGACACCAAATAGGGGAACAGGTAGGCGACCGTGCTGGCGAATGGGTTGAGCGCGGCACGCACCGGGTACTTGAGGATGACGCGGTACTCGGGGATGCCCTTGGCACGCGCCGTGACGACGTAGGGCCGTCGGAGCTCGTCGAGCAGGTTGGCGCGCATGATGCGGATCAGCTGCGCGGTACCGCCGAGCGCCAGGATGATGGCCGGCAGCGGCAGGTGCTTGATCAGGTCGACCACCTTGTCCCAGCTCCAGCCGGCGAGCTCGTATTCCGAGGAGAACAGCCCGCCGACATTGGCACCGAAAAAGCGGAAGGACAGGTACATGACGACCAGCGCGAGGAGAAAATTCGGTACGGCGAGGCCGATGAAGCCGATCAGGGTGAAGAGATAGTCGCCGATCGAGTACTGGCGCACCGCCGAGTAGATGCCGATCGGCAGCGCCAAGCCCCAGATCAGGATCAGGGCGGCGAACGAGATCAGCATAGTGAGCCACAGCCGATCGCCGATCACCTCGCCGACCGGCCGGTTCCATTCCATCGACACGCCGAAGTCGCCCGCGATCACGCGCACGATCCACTTGGCGTACTGGACGTAGAACGGCTGGCCGAGGCCGTAGAGCTCGCGCAGCGACACCGCCTCGGCCTCCGAGACCGAGGCGCCGCTGGCCGACAATTGCGCGATGTAGGCGGTGACGAAGTCGCCGGGCGGCAGCTGGATGATCGCGAACGCCAGCACCGAGATCACCCAGATGGTCAGGATCGCGAGCAGCAGTCGTCGAACGGTGAACGCGAGCATGGGGGAGCGACGCCTTTCAATCCCTCCCCCGCGCGAAGCGTGGGGGAGGGTAGGGTGGGGGCCCGCCGAGATTACTGCGGATCTCTCCGGCTGAGCGCGTCACTCGCCGGAAATCCCCTCCCTACCCTCCCCCACGCTTCGCGCGGGGGGAGGAATGTGGGGTTACGACTGGTAGAACCAGGTCTCTGGCCGCGAGCTGCCCGGGGTGCGGCAGTGCTGGGCGATGCAGGCGCGCGCCGGGATGTTGCCGAGCTTGCGGCTGGCCAGCCGCACGCCCATCAGCGCCGGCGACTGGCCGACCGTGCCGATCGAGTACTGCTGGTCGATCAGGATCTTCCAGATCTCCTGGGCGGTGCGGTTGCGCGCGTCGTCGCGCTGACCCGCCGCCGAGCCGAACAGCTCGAAGATCTTCTTGAGGTTGGGATCGGTCGGCGCGCGGCCGAGCCGGCCGCTCGACGCGTACCACTTGGCGAACTCGGGGCCCATGAACGCCTCGGTCGGGTCGACCGGGATGGCATGGCGCGGGAACAGATAGAGGAGCTCGGTGCCGCCGTTGGTCCAGACGTGGATGTGGTGCTCGTTGTTCTGGGTGCGCGTGAAGGCGAGCACGCGCTCGAGCTCGCGGATCTCGGCGAAGATGCCGATGCGCCGCCAATGCTGTGCCACCATCTCCATCTGCTGCGGCCACGGCAGGAACGCGCGCACGGTCTGGACCTGCAGGCGCAGGCGCTCGCCGTTGTCGGTGCGCACGCGGAAGCCTTCGCCGTCCTTCTTGGTCAGGCCGAGGGCGTCGAGCATCTGGTTGGCCTTGGCTGGATCGTGGGTCGACCACTTGCTGCGCCACTCCTTGCCCGGGTTCTGCGGCAAGCTCTCGGCCGGCGCGGTCGAGCCGGGCGTGCCGAGGCCGAGCCAGAACGTCTCATTGAGCTGGGCGCGATCGATGCCGAGCGCCAGCGCGCGGCGGAAGTCGGCGTTGGTCAGCCACTTCGCGATCTCGGGATCGGCCGTGTAGCTCTGGTTGATGTGGATCGTCGTGTCCGAGCCGTTGAACGCGAGGTCGAGATGCAGGTCGTAGTTGCCGCGCTCGCGGTTCTCCAGGATCACGGCGAGCTTGGCGATGTCGATGTGGCGCTCCTGAAGGTCGTACGAGCCGCCCATGGCGCGCAGGTTGAGGACCTCGAGGTCCTCGGCCAGGGTCATGACGATCTGGTTGATGTAGGGCAGCTGGTTGCCGTCGGTGTCGACCGCGTAATAGAACGGGTTGCGCTCGAGCACCCAGGTTGGCGTGTTGATCGGCCGCGTCGTGCGCCAC
Organism: Pseudomonadota bacterium; assembly: GCA_016195115.1. Lineage (GTDB taxonomy): Bacteria > Pseudomonadota > Alphaproteobacteria > Elsterales > Elsteraceae > JACQAI01. The sequence continues at coordinate 2,929 of JACQAI010000419.1, read as the reverse complement.
GGCCCGAGCACCGGCAGCTCGGGATTGAGGTTCCAGTCCTTCTTGGCGTGCAGCATGCGGACCCAGTTCTCGAAGCCCTCGGTCTTGGCGCGCGCGTTGACCTGCGCCTCGGACGAGTACTTGGGCAGGAACTGCTTAAGGTAGTGCGCCGGCGCGTAGCAGCCGTACGAGCGGTTCTGGTACATGCCGACCGACATGCCGCCGCCGATCAGGGTGTCGCCGGCGAGCATCTCGATCAGCAGGAAGTAGGGCACCTCGAACTGGAACTCGACGGTGGCGGCGTCGATCTTGACGATCTTGCCGGGCTTGCCCGCCGGCGACATGTCGGCAATGCCGGTCGGCACGACCTCCTTGTTGCCGTAGATGTCCTCGAACCAGAACACGAAATCGTCGGCCGAGAACGGCGCGCCGTCCGACCACTTCATGCCCGGACGCAGCACGACGCGCGTCACCTTGCCGTCGTCGCTCATCGTCACGCTCTTGGCGATCGACGGGATGATCTTGTTGCCGGTGTAGTCCCAGAACAGCAGCTTGTCGGATGCGTTGATGCGGTTGCCGTTCTCGCCGTCGCCGGGTCCGACGAAGCCGCGCCGCCAGGTGCCGCCGTACTTGCCGACCGACTTCAGCGGCTTGAGGACCAGCGGCTCGGCCGGCAGGCGCTGCGCCACCGGCGGCAGCTTGCCTTGCTTGACCAGCTCGGCGAGCTCCGGCGCCTCCTTGAAGCTCTTCGGCATCGCGGCGGCGTCGGTCACGACCTGCGAGCCCTCGAGGTTGCCGACCAGGCCCGACTGCGCCAGCCCGCTGCCCTGCGCCAGCGCCTCGGACACCCCGAGCGCGGCAACCGCCAACGATGTGCTGGTCAAGAAGTGACGACGTGTGAGCATGGCCTGATCCTCCCTTGGCTCCGCCCACTCGCAAGCCCACCCACCATTCGTGGGTGGCGCCCGGTCTTTCGACGACGGTGCAATCCGGCGGCGAGGATATCCGCAACGGTGGCGACGCGGGAAGGGGCGCGCCGAGGCGTCGCGTCAGCCGCGATGGCTCATCCAGGTTTCGTGGTCGGCACGAGGTCCGGAATCCAGACTACAGCGGTTGGGTTCGGCGCGCTAGGTTGTCGGCATGACGCGATATGGACAGTTCTGCTCGATGGCGCGCGCCCACGAAGCGTTGGGCGGTCGGTGGACCCTCTTGATCGTGCGGGAAATCCTGTGCGGCAGCCGCCGCTTCAACGACATCCGCCGGGGCATTCCGCGCGTGTCCCGCACCGTCCTTTCCGAACGGCTCCAAGCCCTCGTCTTGGTCGGGGCGATCGCCCGAACCGACGGGGCGCACGGCCCGGAATACGCCCTCACCGAAGCTGGGCAGGAGCTGGCGACCCTGGTGAGCGCCCTCGGCACATGGGGACAGCGCTGGCTGGTGCGCGAACCGGCGAATGAGGACCTCGACTTGGAGCCGTTGCTGGTCGATATGCAGCGGCGCGTCTGCTTCACCGCCCTACCCAAGGAGCCCTTCGTGGTACGCTTCAAGGTTCGTGGCCACCACGAGCGCTTCATGCTGCTCAAGAGGACCGAAGCGTCACTGTGTCATCAGAACCCGGGCTTTCCCGAGCCGGTATGCGTGCGGGGACCGCTCGCCGCCCTGGTCGCGTGGTGGCGCGGCGACAGGAGCTTCGTCGAGGCTCAGAGAATCGGGCTGGCGATTGACGGGCCCAGGCCATTCACCCGCGCCTTTCCGAAATGGTTCGCCCTCTATCCGTTCGCCCACATCGGACCAGCCGCGCGGGAGACAGAAAGAGTCCCGCGCGCGCTCTGACCGCGATGGGCCGCAACAGCTGCGGCCGTGGTCGCTGACGGTCAGGATTCCGTACCGCTCGCCGATCGGCCAGCGACCTATATCCCTCTCGCGAAAGCACCCCGCAACGAGAGGAACAAAGTCATGACGGTCCATCTGCTCATTCTCTATCCGATCCCCAAGGACACCAACGCGTTCGACCGCGCCTATCGCGAGGAGCACCTGCCCTACGCCGGGCCGCGGCTGGTGGGCGCGACCGGTGTCAAGACCCAGCGCGTGGCCGGGCCCGGCTTCGCACCGCCGCCCTATCACCTAATGTCCGACGTGAGCTTCCCGACGTTGGACGCGGTGAAGGCCTGCGCGACCTCCAAAGGCGGCCAGGAAGCCTTGGCGCACGCCGCCTCGATCAGTTCCGGGGGCGCCCCGATGGTCATGGTCGTGACGGACGACGCCTAGGCCCGGGGGCGTTGCCGACGGCGGGCGGGCGCCTGAGGCCGCGCCCGCCGGCTGCGATGTCCGCTGTCATCAGGCTGTCGCGAGCGGGTCAATCACGTCGAGAAAGGGAAACCGACTGAAGTCGGCGTCGCGCGTGCAGATCCGCCGGATGCCGTGCTCGCGCATCAGAATGGCTGTGTGCGCATCGTGCAACAGATTCCCGGCGAGGTGCGGCAGCTCGGCGAAAACCGCGCGGGCGACGTCGGCGTGGCGCTGGGTGGCGACCAGGACGGACAGCCCCGGCGCCGCGAGCAGCGCGGCGATGAACGCCCATGCCGCCCCTGCGCTCCAAGGGTGTCGCAAGACGCGAGGATGGGTTGCGACGCGTAGAAACTCGTAGAGGATCGGCCAGCTTGTGAACCAGGCGTCAGGGCGCGACCGCTGGCGCTCGAGCCAGTCGTGGCAAGGCGAATGAAATTGCGAGTCGGCATTGGCCGCGTACACCAAGACGTTGGTGTCGACGAGGAGCACCTATTGCTCCTCCATCGCACGGTATAGGGCGTCGCGATTGGCGATGTCGACGAGTTCGCTGCCGCCATGGAACTTCGGCAGGGGCGGCAGCGCACTGCGTCTGGGTGGCGGCCGGAGCAGCAAGCGCAGCGCCGTCTCCACGAGATCGGACATGGTGCGGCCCTGACGCGCG
>JACQAI010000418.1 GCA_016195115.1 Pseudomonadota bacterium | reverse complement strand
GCGCGGCACCGCCGGCACGGTCTCGGGCCGGAAGACGCTGAGGTAGAACGTGTAGGCGGCGAACAGCGCGATCTGCAGCAGCGACGGGCCCCAAGCGCCGAGATACATGTCGCCGACCGAGCGTCCGAGCTGGTCGGCCAGCACGATCAAGACCAACGACGGGGGAACCAATTGCGTGATCGTGCCCGAGGCTGCCAGCACCCCGGTCGCATAGCGCATGTCGTAGCGATGGCGGATCATCACCGGCAGGGTGATCATCGCCATGGCGATGACCTGGGCCGCGACGGTACCGGTGATCGCGCCCAGGATGAAGCCGACGATGATGGTCGAATAGCCGAGGCCGCCGCGCACCGGGCCGAACAGCTGGCCCATCGATTCCAGCATGTCCTCGGCGAGGCCGCATTTTTCCAGGATCGCGCCCATGAAGGTGAAGAACGGGATCGCGAGCAGCAGCTCGTTGGCCAGGATGCTGCCGAACACGCGGCCCGGGATCGCCTGCATGAACGACATCGTGAAGTAACCGAAGTCGATCGACAGGAAGCCGAAGAAGAAGCCGACCGCGCACAGCGAGAACGCCACCGGGTAGCCGATGATCATGAAGACCACCAGGCCGGCGAACATGATCGGCGGCATCCAGTCGAGCGGAATGACGAAGCCGTTCATTGGGTCGGCCGCTCGTAATGCATCTCCAGGCTCTCGACCGGATGGCCGCGCAGGAAGGCGATGCGCTTGATCAGCTCGGACAGGCCTTGCAGCGCGACCAGGGCGAAGCCGACCGGCAGCACCAGCTTGATCGGCCAGCGCACCAGCCCGCCGGCGTTGGAGGATTCCTCACGCACCGCGAAGGATTGCTCGAAGAACGGCCAGCTGAGCCAGGCCAGGATGGTGCAGGTCGGAATCAGGAAGATGAGCGTGCCGAGGATGTCGATCCACAGCTGGCCGCGTCGCGACAGGGTCATGTAGAGCAGATCGACCCGGACATGCTCGTTGCGCTTCAAGGTGTAGGACGCGCCGAACATCACGATGATGGCGAACATGTACCACTGGACCTCGAGCCAGGCGTTGGAGCTCTGGTCGTAGGCGTAGCGCACCATGGCGTTGCCGGCGCTGACCACACAGGCCAGCACGACCAGCCAGTTGGCCACCACGCCGATCTTTTCGTTCAGCTTGTCGATGGCCGCGCACAGCAACAACAGGACCGACATCCCACCCCCGGGCTTTCTTGTTGGTTGGCAGGCTTCCCGGGTTCGGCACGTCCCGTTTTGCCCTCACCCCTCGCCGGCCCTCCCTATAACCTGCGGCGGCCGCCGCCGCTAGGTCTGTCGCCGCCGCAAATCTCAAGCCCCTGGCCGCCGCCGGACGCCGCGGGAAACCGGGGCTCCCGACCTCGGTGCCCAATTTGGCGCCACTTGCCCACGGCGGCACCCGGCGCCGGCCCGGCCCGGGGGGCGCGTTGCGCCGGGGTCGGCGGTCGGCGCATAATTACCGACTTTTGCGGGGAGTTTTAACCGCACCCTAGCGAATTTCCCGCGATTATCGCTCCGCTTGGGAGCAGCTTTATGCTTTTCCTCGACTGGCGCTTCTTTCCCGTGTTCGACGCGCTCGATCCCACGAGCGCCTATGCCGGCCGCTACGACGTCGGGCTGGTCCTGACCTCGCTGCTGATCGCCATCCTGGCGGCGTTCGTGGCGTTGTCGATCTCCGGACGCATCGTCGCAGCCGGAACCCAACGCGCCCGCCTCGCCTGGGCGACCGCCGGCGCGATCAGCATGGGCGGCGGCATCTGGTCGATGCACTTCATCGGCATGCTGGCCTTCTCGCTGCCCTGCGGCGTCGCCTATGACCCCGCCGGCACCGTGCTGTCGATGATCCCGGGCATGATCGCCAGCGGCATCGCCCTCGACGCGATCAGCAAGTCGGGCGAGCCGGATCTCAAGCGCCTCACGGTCAGCGCGGTGCTGATGGGCGCCGGCATCGGGGCGATGCACTACTCGGGCATGGCCGCAATGCAGCCGGAGGCGCTGCTGCGCTACGACCCCTGGCTGGTCCTGCTGTCGGTCCTGGTCGCGGTGGTGCTCGCCTTCGTGTCGCTGACCATCCGCTTCCGCTTCCATCACGCGCATGCGCCGGGGCTGCCGTCGACCATCATCGCGGCGACCATCATGGGCTGCGCGGTCGCCGGCATGCACTACACTGCGATGCAGGCCTCGATCTTCTTTCCGCTGCCCAACGCGCCGGTCTACAGCATGGCGCTGCCGCCGACCCTGCTCGCGCTGCTGATCGCGGTCTTCACCGTGCTGATCGGCTCGAGCACCCTGGTCGCGACCTTCGCGGGCCGGCAGAACGAGCTCGCGGTCAGCCTGACCGCCGAGGTCGCGCGCCGCCAGCGCAGCGAAGCGGATCTGGTGCGCGCGCGCGAGCAGGCCGAGGCCGCCAACCGCGCCAAGTCGCAGTTCGTCGCGACCATGAGCCACGAGATCCGCACGCCGATGAACGGCGTGCTCGGCATGACCAACCTGTTGGCCGCGACGTCGCTCAGCGACCGCCAGCGCCGGCTGGTCGACAACCTCCAGCGCTCCGGCCAGGCCTTGCTCGGCACGATCAACGACATCCTCGACTTTTCCAAGATCGAAGCGGGACGCTTCGATCTGTTCGAGGTCCAGTTCGACCCGCGCGAAGTCATGGCCGAGGTCTCGGACCTGTTCTCCGAGCCGTGCGCCGGCAAGGGGCTCGAGTTCGTGTATTTCGTCGCCGAGGACGTGCCGGCGGCGCTGGTGGGCGATCCGGTCCGGCTGCGCCAGATCGTGATCAACCTGGTCGGCAACGCGATCAAGTACACCGACCGCGGCGAGATCCTGGTCGAGGCCGTCAAAGTCGAGAGCACGATGGAGCACGTGATTCTGGCGATCGCGGTCGAGGATACCGGCATCGGCATCGCGCCCGAGCAGCGCAGCCGCGTCTTCGAGTCGTTCTACCAGGCGGATCTGGCGATGACCCGCGCGCGCGCGGGCTCTGGCCTCGGTCTCACCATTGCCCAGCATCTGGTCGAATTGATGGGCGGCACGATCGGGGTCGAGAGCGAGCTTGGACGCGGCTCGCGCTTCCGCTTCACGGCACGGCTCAAGCGATCGGTGCGCGAGATCGATCCGCCGCGCAGCACGCGCCACATCCAGCAGCCGCTCCATGTGCTGCTGGTCGACGCCAACGCGGTCAGCGCGCGCATCATGTCGTTGTATCTCGGGAGTTGGCGCCTCGACGCCGTCGTCGCCGGCACGGCGGCCGATGCCGAAGCCAAGTGGAACATGGCGCATGCGGCCGGACGGCCGTTCGACGTCGCGATCATCGACATCAAGGGACTGGGCGAGGCGGGCATCGCGCTGGCCCGCACGATCCGCGCCGACGGACGAGGCCATCGCGCCGACATCGTCGCCCTGGTCGGTATCGACAGCTTCGCCGACGAGGACGCGGTCGCATCGCTGGGCGCGGTCGCCATCCTGAGCAAACCCGCGCGGCCGTCCGAGCTGTTCAATTGTCTGGCGTCGCTCGCCGCCGGTACGCGGCAAAGCCACGTCGTGCCCTTCTTCATGCGCGCTTCGGCGCGCGCTACGCGGCCGCGGTTCGATGCGCGCATCCTCCTGGTCGAGGACAACGCCGTGAACCAGGAGGTCGCCGGGGGCATGCTCGAGGCCATGGGCTGCAAGGTGGTGACCACGCCCGACGGTCAAGCCGCGCTCCAGCGCTTCACCCGCGAGGCCTTCGACCTGGTCCTGATGGATTGCGAGATGCCGGTGATGGACGGCTTCGAAGCCGCCCAGCGCATCCGGCAGATCGAAGGGTTGCCCCGCTCAGCGGCCGACCGG
>JACQAI010000388.1 GCA_016195115.1 Pseudomonadota bacterium | reverse complement strand
TCGAGCTATGGGACGACCAGGCCGCGCTCGACGTCCATGCCAAGCTCAACGCGACGCGGCCGCCGCTGAGGCCCGAGCTGCGCGCCGGCGCCGGCGAGCGCGAGGACTACCAGTACAACCGCACGCGCTAGCCGCCAAAAGACGGTGCGACCGCGAGGCTGTTGCCCCGCGATCGTGACCGCCGCAAGCTGGGTCAAAATGAGCGTGCTGGGGAGGATGCGACCATGATGCGATGGCGGATGCCGGCGCTTGCGGCGCTGTTGGCCGTGAGCCTGCTCGGGCCGGTCAAGGCCGAGACCAAGCCCGAGGGCGAGATGCGCTGGGGGCTCTACGTCACGGTGGCGCCCGTCTGGTACGACCCCGGCGAGTCGGTGATCGGCGTCATCACGCCGTTCTGGGTGTTGTATGCCCTGCACGATGCGCTGGTGAAGCCGATTCCCGGCAACCGTTACGGTGCCAGCCTGGCGGAATCGTGGGTCGAGAGCCCGGACAAGACCTCCTACGAATTCAAGCTGCGCGAGGGCTTGAAGTTCCACAACGGCGATCCGTTCACCGCCGAGGACGTGAAATTCAGCTTCCAGCGCACCAAGGGCGCAGCACTGCTGCACGAGAAGGTCAAGGAGGTCGTGATCGTCGATCCGCATCGCGTGCGCTTCGTGCTGCACGAGCCATGGGGCGACTTCATGACCTACTACGGCACCTTTGCAACGGGTGCGGGTTGGATCGTGCCCAAGGCGTACATGGAGAAGGTCGGCCCCGACGGCTTCAAGAAGCACCCGATCGGCCTCGGCCCCTACAAGTTCGTCAGCAGCACGCCGGGCATCGATCTCGTGATGGAGGCCTATGAGGGCTATTGGCGCAAGACGCCGTCGGTCAAGCGGCTGGTCTACAAGAGCATCCCGGAGGCGACCACGCGGCTCGCCGCGCTCAAGCGCGACGAGATCGACGTCGCCTACCTGCTCGACGCCACCTTGGGCGAGGAGGTCAAGAAAGACCCCAAGCTCAAGCTCGCCTTCTCGGGCGGCGTCGGCACCATGTATCTCGACTTCTTCGACATGTGGGATCCCAAGTCGCCGTGGGCCGACCAGCGCGTGCGCCTGGCCGCCAGCCTGGCGCTCGACCGCAAGGCGATCAGCGAGGCCGAAACCTTGGGCGCGTCGCCGCCGACCGGCAACGTCGTGCCCAAGGGCCTCGAGTACGCCTTGCCCTTGGAGCCGCACCCCTACGATCCCAAGCGCGCCAAGCAGCTGCTTGCCGAGGCCGGCTATCCCAACGGCTTCGACGGCGGCGACCTCTATCCCTGGCCGCCCTACTTCTCGACCGGCGAGGCGATCACCGACTATCTCGGTGCGGTCGGCATCAAGACGCGGGTGCGCACCATGGAGCGCGCGGCGCTCTACGCCGCGCTGGGGTCCAAGAAGCTCAAGGGCCTGTGCATTCGCCGCGATCTACGACTACATCTGGGCGAGCGGCATCGGGCCGAAGGTCGAGGACCCCGCCCTGATGCTGATCGATCCCTATCCGTGGTCGGCGCCGCTCGAGGACGTCAAGCTCAAGAAGCGCTGATCACCACAGCCGATAGAACTTCAGCGCGGTGTTCATGAACATCGCCGCCTTCTCGTCGCGCGAGTAGGCGGCGGCGAGCCGCTTGAAGGCGTTCCACAGCGCCGGATAGCTGCACATGCCCTTGTCGACCGGGAAGTTGCTCTCGAACATCGCGCGCTCGGGCCCGAACGCCGCGATGCAGGTCTCGATATAGGGCCGCCAGGCCTCGGCGAGCTCGGTCGAGGACGGCGGCTGGGCGCGCTCGGCGAAGTCGAAGCCGCCGAGCCGCATGCCGAGCCCGCCGAGCTTGACGACGACGTTGGGGCACGCGCCGAGCTTGCGGATGTGGCCGCTCCACTCGGCGAAGCCCTCGTCGCGCTTGCCGGCGTAGGGCCCGATCGCGAGCGCGCCGCCGACATGGTTGAGGACGATCTTGGTCTGCGGGAACGCGCGCGCCAGGTCCAAGAGCTCGCCGAGCTGGGTGTGGAACATCCAGGCGTCGAACGACAGGTCGAGCGGCGCCAGGGCGGCAAACCCCTCGCGCCAGCTCTTGTCGAGCAGCAGGCCCTCGGGCGCGCCCGAGGTGAAGATCCGCAGGCTCGCGTCGGCGTGCCAGGTCGAGCCGTTGCGGATGCCGCGGAAGCGCCCGCCCGACGCCGTGACGTGGCTCTCGAGCACGCCCTTGGCGCGCGACCCGATGCGCAGGTCGACATTGCCGACGATGCCGGCGCAGCAGCGCGTCGCACCATATTTGCCGCTGGCGCTCATCGCTGCGACACCGGTGACGAACTCGGTCTCGCCGAGCGAGCGCAGCTCGGGTGGGCCCTCGGCGCGGTACATCTCCCGGCATTCCAGGAACACGGTGGCGCGGATGTTGTGGCCGCTGCCGACGTCGGCGAGCAGATCGGGCAGCAGATAGACGTTGCCCGGGCGATCCCAGAGATGGTGATGCGGATCGATGATCGGCAGCTCGGGCTCGAGGATGTCTTCACGACCCTTGGCTAGCCAGTCAGGGCGGATCGGCAGGTGGCGTCCCGGCGGGATCGGCTGATTTGACATAAGGGTCCTCCCGATGGCTGCGAAAAGTCTGGAACGCCCGCGTCGCGAAAGCCAAGGATTTTGCTGGCGCCGCAAACGGACGGCCGGGCTATGCTCTCGTTTTCCTCGAGCGAACCACGGCAATGGAGCGACCCATGGCGAAGCTTCCCTCGATCACGAAAAAGGACCAGGTGGCGGCCAAGGATCACGGCATCTTCGACTCGATCGTCGCCAGCCGCGGTGCCGTGCAAGGCCCGTTCACCATGTTCCTGCACAGCCCGGAAATCGCCGGACGGGTCGCCCATCTCGGTGCTTACGTGCGCTTCGAAGGCTCGCTCGACATGCGCGTGCGCGTGCTCGCCGCCATGGTGGTGGCACGCGAGTACGAGGCGATCTACGTGTGGGGCGCCCAGACCGGCGGCGCCCGCAAGCTCAACGTGCCGGAGTCGACGATCACGGCGATCCGCGAAAACCATTCCCGGGGCTTGCCGCCCGAGGACGCCCAGATCGTCGAGTTCACCCGCATGCTGCTGCGCAAGCACCGCATCGACGACGCGACGCGTGACGCGATGGTCAAGCGCTTCGGCCACGACCAGTTCATCCAGCTGACCGGCGCGATCGGCTACTACGTGCTGCTCGGCATGACGGTCAACGCCTGCGAGCTCGAGGCCGCCGCCGGCGCCGAGATCCTGAAAATCTGATCCGCCCTACTCGGTGCGCAGGCGCGGATCGGTCGCGTCGCGTAGCCCGTCGCCAAGCAGATTCAGCCCGATCATCGCGACCAGCACGGCGAGGCTCGGAAAGACCGCGAGCCACGGCGCGTCGAGGATGTTCTCGAAGCCCTCGCGGATCATGCCGCCCCAGGTCGGGGTCGGCGGGCGCACGCCCAGGCCGAGGAAGCTGAGCGACGCCTCGGTGCGGATGGCGGTGGCGAGCCACAGGAACGCCATCACGAGCACGTCGTCGATGATGTTGGGCAGGACGTGTCGGATTATGATGCGCGGCGTCGAAAAACCGAGCGCGCGGCCGGCGTCGATGAACTCGCGGGTCTTGATCGCCAGGGTTGGCGCGCGGGCGATGCGCGCGAACGGCGCGATCGCGGTCAGCGCGATCGCCAGGATCAGGTTCTCGGCGGTCGGCCCGAGCATCGCGACGACCATCAGGCCCATCACCAGGCTGGGGAACGACAGCAGCACGTCCATCGCCGCCATGATGGCGCGGTCGACCGCGCCGCCGAGATAGCCGGCGATCAGGCCGAGCGCGCCGCCGATCACGACGGCGACCAGCACGGCGCTGGCACTGACGAACAGCGACACCCGACCGCCCCACAGGATGCGCGACAGGATATCGCGGCCGTAGCCGTCGTTGCCCAGCCAGTAGGCGCCCGATGGCGCGGCCAGGCGCTCGAGGATGTCCTGCTCGAGCGGGTCGTGCGGCGCCAGCCAGGGCGCCGCCACGGCGGCGAGCACCGCGACCGCGACGATCACGGCGCCGACCGATGCCGCCTTGTAGCGCCGCGCTTGCACGGCGAGCCAGGTCACCATCATGGCTGCTTCACCCGCGGATCGATCGCACCGTAGGCGAGATCGGTCAGCAGGTTGGCGATCACGATGAAGCCGCCATAGATCACCATCAGGCCCTGCAGCATGGTGTAGTCGCGGCGGCCGAGCGCATTGACGATCAGCTTGCCGAGCCCGGGCCGGTTGAACACGATCTCGGTCAGCACGGAGTTGCCGACCAGGATGCCGAGATAGAGCCCGACCACGGTGACGACCAGGATCAGGGCGTTGCGCAGCGCATGCCTCCAGGTCACCAACC
>JACQAI010000387.1 GCA_016195115.1 Pseudomonadota bacterium | reverse complement strand
GCCCAGAAGGACCTGATCATCAACAGCAACGAGACGATCAACGCGACCAACCCGCTCTATATCGGCGGCGCCGTCGACAGCTGGGTGACCGACCTGATCTGGGATCGCCTGATGCGCATCGGCCCCGACGGCATGCCGCGGCCGTGGGCCGCGGAAAAGATCGGCTGGGTCGACCCGACTACGATCGAGGGCACGATCCGCGCCGGCATGACGTGGCACGACGGCAAGCCGGTCACGGTCGAGGACGTCATCTTCTCGTTCCAGGCGCCCGCCATGGGCGACAAGGCGCCGATGTACAAGCCGTTCGTCACCGACATCGCGGCGATGGAGAAGACCGGCGAGCGCTCGTTCCGCTTCAAGCTCAAGCAGCCCAACACCGCGTTCCTGACCGCGTCGATCTCCAAGATCAACCTGATCCCGAAGCACATCTGGGAACCGGTGATGCAGGACCTGATGAGCAAGCCGGAGAACGCCGAGCAGCTCAAAGAGCCCTCGCGCATCGGCTCCGGCCCGTTCAAGTTGGTGCGGTGGCGGCCTCAGGAAGAGATCGTGCTCGAGCGCTTCGGCGCGCATTTCCAGGCACCCAAGGTCGAGCGCTGGATCATGCGCATCGTGCCCAACGCCGAGGCGACCCTCGGCATGCTGAAGCGCGGCGAGCTCAACTTCCTCGGCATGTTCGGCGGCGATCCCGAGGTGCTGGCGAAATTCGCCAAGGAGAATCCCGAGATCACCGTGCGCTCCGAGGTCGACATCGGCTTCGAGTACGCCGCGTTCAACCACCGCCGGCCGCCGTTCAACGACGTCGCGTTCCGGCGCGCGCTGTCGCTGGCGATCGATCGCCGCCTAATGGTCTCGGCGGCGTGGCAGGATTTCGCCATCCCGGCCAATTCGCACGTCTCGCCGGCGCTCGCCTACTGGCACGATCCCAAGGTCGACGAGATCAAGACCGGCCTCGGCGAGGCCAAGCAGATCCTGCAGAAGGCGGGCTACCGGGTGGTCGGCGGCAAGCTCTACTATCCGGCCGGCAAGACCGAGACGCTCACCACCGAATAGGCTCGGTTAGGCGGATCGCGTGCGGCTGGTTCTCGAGCGCTTCCTGCACAACGCCGGCGCGTTGCTGGCGGTGACCACCATCCTGTTCTTCATGTTCCGGCTGATGCCGGGCACGCCGCTCGCCGCCTACATCAACGACAACCTCAACGCGGACCAGCAGCGCCTGATGCTGGAGATGTTCGGCCTCGATAAGCCGATGTGGATGCAATATTTCATCTATCTCGGCAATCTCGTGCACGGCGAGCTCGGCCTGTCGTTCTTTCAGCGCCGGCCCGTACTCGACATACTCCTTGAGGTTCTTCCGAACTCCCTGATCCTGACCCTGACGGGGCTGGTGGTCGCCTACATCTTCGGCGTGCTGGCCGGCGCCTGGCTGGCCTGGAAGCGCGGCAGCTGGGTCGAGGGCGTGGCGGTGCCGATCGTGCTGGCGAGCCGCGCCGCGCCCGAGTTCTGGATCGGCATGGTGCTGCTGGCGCTGCTGTCGTTCAATCTCGGCTGGTTCCCCTCGGGCGGCGCCAACAGCCCGGGCATGTTCTACACCAGCGAATGGCAGCGCCTGGTCTCGCTCGACTATCTCCAGCACCTCGCCTTGCCGGTGCTGACCTTGGCCCTCTATCTGCAAGGCCTGCCCCTGCTGCTGATGCGCTCGAACATGCTCGAGGTCATGCACGAGGAATTCGTCGTGATGGCGCGAATGAAAGGCTTTTCGCAGTGGCGCATCGTCATCCGCCACGCCGCGCGCAACGCGCTGCTGCCGGTGGTCACGGCGTTCGCGCTCGGCATCGGCATCTCGATGGGCGGCAACGTCGTGGTCGAGACCGTGTTCAGCTGGCCGGGCATCGGCCGCATGCTCGTGACCGCGGTCGCCAACCTCGACTATCCGCTCGCCCAGGGCGCCTTCCTGATGATCGCCCTGGTGCTCATCACCATGAACTTCGTCGCCGACCTGCTCTACGGCGTGCTCGATCCGCGCGTCCGCCATGGCCGAGCGGGCTGAGGCATCCCTCCTCGCGCGGGTCCGCCCGGGCCGCGGCGCGCGCGTGGCCGCGGTGCTGCGCCGGCTCGCCGCGATGCCGGCGCGCGATCCGTTCGCGTTCGCCGGCCTGACGATCTATGCCGCGTTCGTGCTGGTGGCGCTGTTCGCCGACCTGCTGGCGAGCAACCCGCCGCTCGAGATCGTGTTCACCAAGGCCGGCCGGCTGGCCGCCAACCTGCCGCCGAGCGCCGAGTTCCCGCTCGGCACGACCAACCTCGGCCGCGACATCTACGCCCAGCTTGTCTTTGGCACGCGCAGCGCGCTCGCGGTCGGCCTGTCGGCCGCCATCGTGGTCGCCTCGGTCGGCACCATCGTCGGGCTGGTCGCGGGCTATTTCGGCGGCTGGTTCGACACCGTGCTGATGCGCATCGCCGACATGGCGCTCAGCCTGCCCTTCCTGCCCTTTGTTGTGGTGCTCACTGGATTCCTGGGCGCCAGCACCTGGAACATCGTGCTGGCGGTGGCCCTGCTCCTGTGGCCGAACTCGGCGCGCGTCATCCGCTCCCAGGTCCTGACCGTACGCGAGCGCGCGTATATCGAGGCCGCGCGGGTCACCGGCGCGCGACCGTGGCGCATCCTGTTCATCCACGTCGCGCCCAACATCCTGCCGCTCAGCTTCGTCTACGGCGCGATCGCGATCGGCTGGGCGATCATCACCGAGGCCGGCATCAGCTTTTTGGGTTTCGGTGACTCGACCTCGGTGTCGTGGGGCTACATGCTGCAGGACGCCTTCAGCTCGCAGGCGCTGTCGCGCGGCCAATATCACTGGTTCGGGCCACCCGGCATCTGCATCATGCTCATCGTCGTCGCGGGCTTCTTCATCAGCCGCGGCTACGAGGAGGTCTTCATCCCGAAGCTGCGCGACTGATGATCCTCGAGGTCCGCGATCTCGAGGTGCACTACCGCGGCAAGGCGGCGCCCACGCGCGCGGTCGACGGCGCATCGTTCGCCGTGCCCGCAGGCCAGATCGTCGGCCTGGTCGGCGAGTCGGGCTGCGGCAAGACCACCGCGGCGCGCGCCATCATGGGCGTGCTGCCCGGCAACGCCCGATGCGTCGGCGGCGAGATCCGCTTCAAAGGCCGCACCCTCGACAACGCGGCAATGCACGATTTGCGCTGGCGCCAGATCGCCTACGTGCCGCAGAGCGCCATGAGCTCGCTCGACCCGGTCTACACGGTCGGCGCCCAGCTCGCCGAGGTGCTGACCAAGCGCGGCACGCTCGGGCGCGCCGCCGCGCAGGCCCGTGCCGCCGATCTGTTCGAACTGGTCGGTCTCGGCCCTCGCCGCCTCGCCGACTACCCGCACCAGTTCTCCGGCGGCATGCGCCAGCGCGCCGCGATCGCGATGGCGCTGGCGCTCGAGCCCAGCCTGATCCTGGCCGACGAGCCAGTGACCGCGCTCGACGTCATCGTGCAGCGCCAGGTGCTCGACACCCTGCGCGCGCTGCAGCAGCGCCTCAATCTGTCGGTCGTCCTGGTGACCCACGACATCTCGGTGGTCGCCTATCTGTGCGACGCCGTGGTCGTGATGTACGCCGGCCAAGTCGTCGAGAGCGGGCCCGCGCGGGACGTTCTCGCACACCCGCGCCACCCCTACACCATGGGGCTGCGCAACGCGTTTCCCGACTTGACGAGCCGCGCGACCGACCTGGTGCCGATCGACGGCAGCCCGCCCGACCTCGCCGATCCGCCCGCCGGATGCCGCTTCGCGCCGCGCTGCCCGTTCGCGCTCGCCGCGTGCACGACCGGCACGGTGGCGGTCGGCGCCGACGCGCCCGGCCACGTCTCGGCCTGCCGGCGCGACGGCGAGGCCGACGCGCTGCGCCGTGCCGCTTTGGAGCCCGCCACATGGCAACGCTCGTCGATCTCCGCGACGTCGTAAAGCGTTTTTCCCTCACCCGCTCGCTGGGCGAGCTGGTGACGAGGCGCCATCCCGCCGTGCGCGCGGTCGACGGCGTCAGCTTCGCGGTCGCGGCCGGCGAGGCGGTCGCCATCGTCGGCGAGTCGGGCTGCGGCAAGAGCACGCTCGGGCGTCTGATGCTCAAGCTGGTCGAGCCGACCGCGGGGTCGATCAGCTTTGAGGGCGCTGCGCTCGCGACCCTGAGCGGCGACGGGCTCGCGGCGTTCCGGCGCCAGGCTCAACTCGTGTTCCAGAACCCGTTCGACGCGCTCAACCCGCGCTTCACGATCTACCGCGCGGTCGCCGAGCCGCTGGTCAACGCCGGCATC
>JACQAI010000038.1 GCA_016195115.1 Pseudomonadota bacterium | reverse complement strand
GATGCGGGCTCGATCGTGGTCGGCGGCCGCGACATGACCGCCGTGCCGGCGCACAGGCGCAACATCGGCATGGTATTCCAGCAGTATGCGCTATTCCCGCATCTGACGGTGGCCGAGAACGTCGCGTTCGGCCTGCGCATGCGCCGGGTCGACAAGGCCGAGCAGGTGCTGCGAGTCGCCGACGCGCTCGCCGTGGTGCGGTTGACCGGCTTGGGCGAGCGCTATCCGCGCCAGCTGTCGGGCGGCCAGCAGCAGCGCGTCGCGCTGGCCCGCGCGCTGGTGCTGCGGCCCGACATGCTGCTGCTCGACGAGCCGCTCAGCAATCTCGACGCCAAGCTGCGCCAGGAGATGCGCACCGAGCTGCTGCAGATCCTCGAGACCGTCGGCATCACGACCATTCTGGTGACCCACGATCAGGAGGAGGCGCTGGCGCTGTCGCAGCGCCTGGCGGTGATGAACCTGGGCCGCATCGAGCAGGCCGGCGAGCCCGGCGAGGTCTATCGCCGGCCGGCCTCGGCGTTCGTCGCCAAGTTCCTGGGCGACCCCAATGCGCTGGCCGGGCGGGTCGCGGAGGCGACACCGGACGGCTTGGTGTGCGCGCTGCCCAACGGCTGGCGCATCCGCGCCGAGCCGCGCGCCGGCCTGACCCCGGGCGAGCCGGCCGAGATCGTGCTGCGCTCCGAGCGCCTCAAGCTCAGCGACGCGCCCGACGGCGCCGGCAACGTCTTCCCGGTGGCGCTCGAGCACGTCATCTATCTCGGCGTCACGACGCGCTACGTCGTACGCGGCGGCGATCTGCGGCTGGTCGTGCTGGCCCACGACGAGGCGACCGGGCGCGCCCCGGGCGATCGCCTGTTCCTGCACTGGGAGCCGCGCGACACCCTGGTGTTCGCCGCCGACGCGCCATGACAGACGAGCCCAACCGTCGCCGCCGCGCCCTCGTGCCGTGGCTCCTCATCGCGCCCGTGCTGGTCGCCTTCCTGATCGTGTTCGCGGCGCCGGTCCTGCTGCTGCTGTTGACCAGCCTCGAGCGCATCAACCCGTCGACCTTCGTCGTGATCGAACGCTTCACCGCCTACAACTATCTCAAGTTCCTGCTCGACGGCTTCTATCTCGGCATCCTGTGGCGGACCATCCACATCGGCCTGGTCGTGACCGCGGTGTGCGTCGTGCTGGGATATCCGGTCGCGCTCTATCTGACCCGCTGCGGGCCGCGCGAGCGCGCGATCCTGATGCTCCTGATCATCTCGCCGCTGGTGGTCAGCATCGTGATCCGCAATCTCGGCTGGCTCATCATCCTCGGGCGTCGCGGCCTGCTCGACGCGCTCGCCGGCCTGCTTGGGTTCGGCGGCGCCGACC
The DNA here is from genome assembly GCA_016195115.1 of Pseudomonadota bacterium. Lineage (GTDB taxonomy): Bacteria > Pseudomonadota > Alphaproteobacteria > Elsterales > Elsteraceae > JACQAI01. Next base: position 5,431 of record JACQAI010000038.1, on the reverse strand, counting down.
TGCTGCGCACCGAGACCGCGGTCGTGATCGGCCTAGCGCACATCTTCTATCCCTTCATGGTGCTGTCGATCTACGGCTCGCTGCAGAACATCGATCCGGCGGTGATGCGCGCCGCCGCCAATCTCGGCGCCGGCCCTTGGCGCGCTTTCAGCGCCGTGACCTTGCCGCTCAGCATGCCCGGGCTGATCGCCGGCTCCCTGATCGTGTTCGCGCTGTGCGTCAGCTCGTTCGTCACGCCGGCCCTGCTCGGCGGCGCACGCGTCAAGGTCGCGGCCTACCTGGTCTGGGAGCAGACGCTGCAGCTGCTCGACTGGGGGTTCGCCTCGGCGATCGCCACCATCCTGCTGATCGTCACCGGCATCATCATGTACGCCTACAAGCGCGTCGCCGAGCGCAGCTGGTTCGCCGGCGGCGTGTTCCAGTGAGCTGAGCGCGTTGCCATGCTGCGGATCGTCACCTACATGGTCATCGGGCTGCTGCTGCTGCCGATGGCGGTCGTGCTCGGCACCTCGTTCACCGCGGCGAGCTTCGTATCGTTCCCGCCGCAGGGCTTCACCTTGCGCTGGTACGCGGTGGCGCTGGCCAAGCAGGAATTCGTCGATTCCTTCGTCTACAGCCTGGTGATCGCGGCGATCACCGGGGTGATCGCGACCGCGCTCGGCGGCCTGGTGGCGGTCGTGCTGGTGCGTTTTCGCTTCACCGGTCGCGAGGCGCTCGACGCCTTCTTCATGTCGCCGCTGGTGCTGCCGACCATCGTGATCGGCATCGGCATCCTGCAGTTCTTCAGCCAACTCGGCTTCAAGGCGACCAGCACGGTGCTGATCGCCGGTCACGTCATCATCACCACGCCCTACGCCATCCGGCTGATCGGCGCCAGCCTGACCGGCGTGGATCCGGTGCTCGAGCGCGCGGCGCGCAACCTCGGTGCGGCGCCGTTGCGCGCCTTCGCCGAGATCACCTTGCCGCTAATCCGCCCCGGCGTGGTGGCCGGCGCGATCTTCGCGTTTATCACCTCGTTCGACAACGTCACGATATCGATCTTCCTCGCGACCCCGCGCCAGGTGACGTTGCCGGTGCGCATCTTCAATTTGTGGGATCAACCCCTGGAACCTTGGCTGATCGCGATCTCCGCCATGGTGATCCTCTTCACCGTGGCGCTGATCGCGCTGATCGAGCGGACCATTGGGCTCAGCGGCCTCTACGGCCAACCGGCCAAATAGGGAGACGTGCATGTCGGGCAGCGCAGACCTGCAGTTCGTCCATTCCGCCGGGCCGATCCATCGATCGGAGGCCGTCGTCGCCGGTCCCCTGGTCTTCACGTCGGCGCAGCTGGCGACCGATTGGATGCACGGTATCGCCCCCGAGGCGCGCACCAACCCCGAGTTCCCGTATTTCGAGTCGGCCGTCGCCAAGCAGACCGACTACATCCTCAAGGCGCTGTCGCGCACCTTGCAGGCCGCCGGCTCGGGCCTCGAGCACGTCGTCAAGGCGCACGTTTTCCTCGCCGATTGCGCCGACTTTCTCGGCTTCGACCGCGCCTTCAACCGCCACTTCAGCACGCCGCCGACGCGCACCACCGTTGGCGCTTCGGAGCTCCTGATCCCCGGCGCGCGCCTGGAGATCGCGCTGATCGCCATCGTGCCCGGCCGCGGTGCCGAGAGGCGCGCGGCCACATCCAACGCACCGCGGCCGCTGACCAACAAGGTCGAAGCGGTCGCCGCCGGCGATTTCGTCTTCACCTCCGGACAGCTCGCCCACGACGCCCGCGACGGCGTGCCGCCGGAAGCGACGGGCGCGGGCGGCCGCGCCGACGTCGGCACGCAATCGGCCTACACCTTGCGCAATCTCAGCCGATCGCTGGCGGCCGCCGGCGCCTCGATCGACCAAGTCGTGAAGATCCAGGCCCTGCTGCTCAACGCCGGCGATCACCGCGCCTTCGAGGCCGCCTGGGCCGCCGAGTCGAAGACACAACCCGCCTGCTCGATGCTCGGCGTCGGGTCGCTGCTGGTCGGCGGCACTCTGCTCGAGATCGACCTCACCGCCTATCGCGGCGCCGCGGCGCCGCGCGTCATCCGCCTGCCCGACAGCGATCGCACCGAGGCCGTGGTATGCGGCGGCCTGGTCTTCACCTCCATCATGATGGCCGCGCCGGTCGGCGGCGCGGTGCCGGCCAGCCTGATGCCACACCCCGCGTATCCGCACTACGCATCGGCCGTCGGCATGCAGACCGAGGCCACCCTGCAACGCCTCTCGCGCGTGCTCGAGGCCGCCGGCAGCGGCCTCGAGCGCATCGCCAAGGCCCAGGTGTTCCTGACCGACCTCGCCGATTTCGAGGCGTTCGACCGGACGTGGCGCCAGCATTTCCCCGTCCCGCCCGCCCTATCGGTCGTGAAGATGGCGGGCTTGCCGGCGCGCAACAGTCGCGTTGCCATCGAGGCGTACGCCGCGGCACGCTGACGCGGAAGCGGTTGCATCCAGCGGGCTTCCTCTACAGACTCGAAGCCGCGATGACCCCGGAATCGATCCTCACCCAGCCGCCTCGCGTGCTTACGAGCGCGCAGCGGCAGCGCTATTTCGACACGGGCTTCCTGGCAGCCGAGGGCTTGATCCCGGCCGATTGGCTGGCGCGTCTGATCGCGCTGTCGAATGAATTCCTCGAGGCGAGCAAGGCGCACAGCGCGTCGAACGAGGCGTTCGATCTCGGTCCGGCGCACCGTCCCGACAAGCCGCACGTGCGCCGGTTGCGCGCGCTGGTCGACCGCCATCCGGATTTCTGGCGCTTCGCCGCCGAGTCGGTGCTGGCCGACGTCGCCGCGGACCTAGTCGGCCCCGACGTCAAGTTCCACTCCAGCAAGCTGAACTACAAATGGCCGGGGCCGGGCGAGGTCGTCAAATGGCACCAGGACATCCCGGCGTGGCCGCACACCAACTACAGCCCGGTGACGCTCGGGATCTATCTCGAGGACACCCCGCCGGCGCGCGGCCCGCTGACCTGTATCCCGGGCAGCCACACCGGCCCGATCTTCGTGCATCGCGACGACGCGGGAAAATGGACCGGCTCGCTGCATGACCGCGACGTCGCGACGCTCGACCACGCGCGGGCGCAGGATCTGCCCGGGCCGATCGGCACGGTGGTCGCGATCAACTGCCGCACCGTGCACGCCTCGCGCGCCAACGCGACCGACCGCGTGCGGCCGGTCGCGCTCTACGTCTACAGCTCGGCCGACGCCTTCGCCTGGATGCCGGCGCCGACGCCGACCAGCCGCACCGGCGCCATCGTGCGCGGCAAGCCCGCGACGGTTGCCCATCTCGACCCGACGCCCTGCCCGGTGCCGCCCGACTGGAGCCAGGAGGGCTACGGCTCGATCTACACGGCACAGCGCCGCGAGACGCGCGACGCCGCCGACTGAGCGCGACCATGACCGAACCGTGTGATCTGACGGCGACCGAGGCACGGCGCCTGATCGGCGCCAAGCGTCTGTCGCCGGTCGAGCTTACCGACAGCTGCATCCGGCGCATCGAGGCGGTGGACCCTGCGGTCAACGCCGTCGTGGCGCGTGATTTCGATGGCGTGCGCGCGGCGGCGCGCCACGCCGAGGAAGCGGTGCAGCGCGGCGAGCCGCTCGGCCCGCTGCACGGTCTGCCGCTCGCGGTCAAGGATCTGGTCGACACCGCCGGGCTGCGCACGACCTACGGCAGCGCCCTCTACAAGGATCACGTGCCCGCGTCCGACGACCAGGTCGTGACGTCGTTGCGCCGAGCGGGCGCGCTGGTGCTCGGCAAGACCAACGTGCCGGAATGGGGCGCCGGCGCCAACACGCGCAACGCGGTCTACGGCGCCACCGGCAATCCCTTTGATCCCGCCCGCTCCTGCGCGGGCTCGTCGGGCGGCTCCGCGGTGGCGCTGGCGTGCGGCATGGTGCCGCTCGCGACCGGTTCGGACACCGGCGGCTCGCTGCGCAACCCGGCGTCGTTCTGCGGCATCGTCGGGTTTCGCCCGACCCCGGGCTTGATTCCGGGCGAGAAGCGCGGCCTCGCCTGGATCCAGCTCTCGACCCTGGGCCCGATGGCCCGTACCGTGCCGGACCTCGCTTTGATGTTCGCGGCGATGATCGACGAGGATTCGCGCGACCCGCTGAGCGCCGTCATGCCGGGCAAGCAGCTGCGCGATCGCGCCGACTACGCCGTGCCGGCGCCGATCGACCTGGCGCGGCTGCGCGTCGCCGTGACGCCGGATTTCGGTTTCGCGCCGACCGAGCGGCAGATCGCGGCGTGCCTGGTCGAGAAGCTCGCAGGCTTCAAGTCGGCGTTCGCCCGGGTCGACGACGCGACGCCCGACTGCACGGGTGCCGACGAAGCCTTCGAGATCCTGCGCGCGGTGCTGTTTCTCGGCCGGCATCGCGAGCTGCTGGCCCAGCACCCCGACAAGGTCGGGCCCAACGTACGCGCCAACGTCGAGGAAGGTTTGGGCTATTCCGCGGTCGACGTAGCGCACGGCTTCGTGCTGCAGACCGCGCTCTACCGGCGCTGGCAGGCTTTCTTCCAGGACTACGACGTGATCCTGGCGCCGGCGGTGACGATCAGCCCGCGGCCGTGGCGCGAGTTGTTCCCGACCGAGATCGACGGCAAGCCGACGCGCACCTATTTCCACTGGCTGGCGCTCGCCTACGCCGTGACCCTGGCGGGCCATCCGGCGCTGTCGCTGCCGGTCGGGCTCGACCGCCACGGCATGCCGTTCGGCCTGCAGATCATCGGCCCGCGCGGCGGCGACGCGATCGTGCTGAGCGTCGCGGCGGCGCTCGAAACCCTGCTCGCCGGCGACCCGCGCACCGCGCGGCCGCTGCCCGACCTGGCGAAACTCAAGGCGGCACCGCCGATCGCCCGGTCGGAGGGATTTCTGGACTTCGGCTAGAGGACGACGCGATGGCGCTGCAACTGAGGCCAAACTGCGAAGGTTGCGACAAGGACCTGCCGCCGCACGCGACCGATGCACGGATCTGCAGCTACGAGTGCACCTTCTGCGCCGCGTGCGTCGAGACCGTGCTCTCCAACGTCTGCCCGAACTGTGGCGGCGGCTTCGTGCCGCGACCGATCCGCCCGATCACCGAGCGCCGCCCCGGCGTCTCGCTCGCCAAGCAGCCGCCATCGGACAAGCGCGTCCACCTGAAGTATGACCGCGCCGGCATCGCCGAATTCGCCGCCGGCGTCCGCGCCATCCCACCGGAAAAGCGCTAGCCCACCTAACCCCTCCCCCGCGCGAAGCGTTGGGGGAGGGGGTATTTGATGTGCGATGGCGGGCATTGCTCTGCCCTCCTTGGGCGCGCTATTGATAGGCCCTTCGGGGGTGAGCAGACCCCCCGTTAGACGCTTCGTCCAAGCTCTGCGCCGCTCGCGATGGCGAGGAGTGCGCACGGATGGACCGACCGAGCTT
>JACQAI010000386.1 GCA_016195115.1 Pseudomonadota bacterium | reverse complement strand
TGGCGCGGCTGCGCGCCGATCAGGTCGGCGCCACCCACATCAACGATCCCGACAAGCTGGTCGACAAGAGCGCGCGGCGCGTGCTGCCGGCCGGCGCACCGGTGCGCGTGTCCGACGTCAGCGCGCCCATCCTGGTGCCCAAGAACAGCATGGTGAACGTCAAGATCGCGTCGTCGCGGCTCAGCATCGTGATGCAAGGCAAGGCGCTCGAGGACGGCGCCGAGGGCGAGCATGTACGAGTTCTTAACACGCGCAGCAATAAGATCGTCCAGGGTACGGTGAACGGCCGCGGCGAGGTCGTGGTGATCACCAGCTACTCGTTGGTCTCGAACTGAAGGCGCCGGCGCGATGAAACTCTCCTTCCAGCCCGTGGCCGCGGTGGCGTTGGCGACCGTCCTGCTCGGCGGCTGCAACGCCTTCGACCGCCTCGGCCGTATCGGCGAGAAGCCCGAGCTGTCGCCGATCGAGAATCCGCTGTCGGCGCCCAGCTACCGGCCGGTCAGCCTGCCGATGCCGCCGCCGCAGGTCGCCGAGCGCATGCCGAACTCGCTGTGGCGCGCCGGCGCGCGGACCTTTTTCAAGGATCTGCGCGCAACCCGCGTCGGCGACATCCTGACGGTGGTGATCAACCTGAACGAGAGCGGCACGCTGGCCAACTCCTCGACGCGAACGCGCACGACCAGCGAGGCCGACTCGATCACGACGCTGTTCGGCTTCGAGCACCAGTTCAAGCATTTCCTGTCCGACCAGGCGACCAACACGCCGTCGGTCGCCCTGGCGGGCAAGACCAGCAACGCCGGGACCGGCGCGATCGCGCGCACCGAGGCCGTCAACCTGCGCCTGGCGGCGCTGATCACCCAGGTGCTGCCCAACGGCAACCTGGTGCTCGATGGCCACCAGGAGGTGCGGGTCAATTTCGAACTGCGCGAGCTGCGCCTGCTCGGCGTCATCCGGCCCGAGGATATCGCGCCCGACAATACCATCAGCTACGACCAGATCGCCGAAGCGCGCGTGTCGTACGGCGGCCGCGGTCAGATGGACGACGTCCAGCAGCCGCGCTACGGCAGCCAGCTGCTCGACATCCTGCTGCCCTTCTAGCAGAATCCAGAAGTCAGAAAGTCAGAAGCCAGAACCGCCCGGTTCTGGCTTTCTGGTTTCTGACTTCTGATCAATCGTCGCGGTGGGTGCGCTCGAGGCGCTCGTGGCGCTCCTGGGCTTCCAGGCTGAGCGTCGCGATCGGCCGCGCCTCGAGGCGGCGGATGCCGATCGGCTCGTTGGTCTCCTCGCAGAACCCGTAGGACCCCTCCTCGATGCGCTGCAGCGCCGCGTCGATCTTGCTGATCAGCTTGCGCTCGCGGTCGCGCGTTCTGAGCTCGAGCGCATGGTCGGTCTCCATCGAGGCGCGATCGGTCAGATCGGGCTGATGCAGACTCTCGGCCTGGAGGTGGTTGAGGGTCTCGGCCGATTCCTGGAGCAGCTCGGCGCGCCACCGGAGGAGCTTTTGGCGGAAATACTCAAGCTGCAGATCACTCATGAACGGCTCGTCTTCGGAGGGGCGATAGTCCGGCGGCAGCAACGGCGACATCGAGGGTCCTCAGGGGCGGCGACAGCGAGAGGCGCGGAGTATATGGAAGGCGCCGGGCCTGACACAAGCTCGACTTAATGCCGTCCCGGCGGCGTCACAGCATTGAATCTATGGAGAGATTCTCGCCATCCCGCGGCGGCGCGGGCAGCTGGCCGGCTTAAACGTCGCGGCCGAGCTTGGCGAGCTCGACCCGCGCCAGCAGCTCGATCTGCTCAAGCGTCTCGGCGAGCCCGGGGTCGCTGGTTTCGGCGCGCTCGCTCTTGACCAGCGCGACCAGCGCATCGAGCTTGTCGGCCGACAACTGGCCGGCCAGCAGCCCGTGGCGCAGCGCGTCGAGCCGCTCGAGCAGTTCCTCGCCCCGCGCCTTGGCCTGGGCGCCCCGCTCGTCCTCGCCCGACATCTCCTGGACGCTGATCAAGGCTTCGATCGCGCTGATCGCCGGAGCGCCGCTGACCGCGGCGGTGCTCGCCACCTCGTCCTCGTCCTCGAGGGCGCGCGCGAACTCGTCGGTCTTGACCTTGGCCTTGTCGGTTTTGCGGGTCGTGGCGGCCGACCGCCCGACGGCCGGGGTTTCGATCTTCATGGCGTTAAAGATACACCATCACAGACCGCGCTTCACCCTCCTTGGTGGCGCGCCCGGCCCCGATACGGCGCGGCGCGACGCCTCGGCAAAACTTGCCGGGCGGCCCAGGCAGGCTTTACCGGAATCCCCCTTTCCGACCCCTCGGACAGGCGCAGAAATCTGCGGGAAACAGCCATTTTTACCATAACGCCCGCATGGCACAGGAATCGCTAGGTTGCCCCCGCCTTCAGAGGGCAGGGATTGTGATCAGGATGTCGACAGTCATTCGTGCCGCCGCGCTCCGTTGGGCGCAGGCGCTGTGCTGCGTCCTGGCGGTCGCGGTCGCCGGCGCGCTCGGGCTCGCCCCAGCCGCCGCCCAGACCGTACGCATCAAGGACATCGCCGACTTCGAGGGCATCCGCGACAACATGCTGGTCGGCTACGGCCTGGCGGTCGGGCTCAACGGCACCGGCGACACGCTGAACCGCTCGGTGTTCACACTCCAGACCCTGACCGGCATGCTCGAGCGGCTCGGCGTCAACAGCCGCCAGGTCGGCCAGATCGGCCAGATCGGCACCGCCAACGCGCTCAACAACAACCTGCGCACGCGCAACCTGGCGGCCGTCATGGTCACCGCGACCTTGCCGCCGTTCGCGCGCCAGGGCGACCGCATCGACGTCAACGTCTCGACCATGGGCGACGCCACCAGCCTGCTCGGCGCAAGCCTCTTGGTGACGCCGCTGCTCGGCGCCGACGGCGAGGTCTACGCGGTCGCGCAGGGCAACGTCGCGATCGGCGGCTTCTCGGCGGCCGGCGCCGCGCAGTCGGTGACCCGTGGCGTGCCGACCAATTCGCGCATCGCCAACGGCGCGATCGTCGAGCGCGAGGTCGGCTTCGAGCTCGGCGCCATGGAGACCGTGCGGCTGTCGCTCAAGAACCCCGACCTGACCACGGCGCGGCGTATCGCCCAGGCGGTCAACGCCTTCCTCGCCCAGCCGGCGGCCCGCTCGACCGATCCCAAGACCGTGGTCGTCAACGTGCCGGCGCAGTATCGCGGCGACGCGGTGTCGATGCTGACCGACATCGAACGCCTGCCGATCGAGCCCGACCAGGTGGCGCGCGTGATCATCGACGAGCACGCCGGCGTCATCGTGATGGGCGAGAACGTGCGCATCAGCACGGTCGCGGTCGCCCAGGCCAACCTGACGATCCGCGTCACCGAGACGCCGCAGGTCTCGCAGCCGTCGCCCTTTGCACCCGGTGCAACGGCGCTGCCCTCGGTCGGCGGCCAGCTCAACGCCGACCAGGTCATCAACGTGCCGCGGCCGCGCGTCGACGCGGCAGGCCGGCCGGTGGTCGACGCCAGCGGCAATCCGGTGTTCGACCTGGTGCCGCAAGTCGTGCCGGGCAGCCGCCAGGGCGGCATCCCGGGCGCGCTCGGCGGCGGCGCCTCGACCGTGGTCGTGCCGCGCACCCAGATCGAGGTCGACGACCAGTCGGGCCGCCGCCTCGCCGTGGTGCCCGCGGGCATCACCCTGGGCGAGCTGGTCAACGGCTTGAACGCGCTCGGGGTCGGCCCGCGCGATCTCATCTCGATCCTGCAAGCGATCAAGGCGGCCGGCGCCATGCAAGCCGACCTCGAGGTCCTCTAGGCGATGGCCGCCACCGCCGCCATCTCCGGGATCCCGGCATCGGGCGACGCCAGCGTCGCGCTCGAGCGCCAGGCCAATGCGCAGCTCAAGCGCATGAGCGCGCTCAAGACCACCAACGTCCAGGAAGCCGACAAGGTGTCGCGCGAGTTCGAGGCGATGTTCTTGTCGAGCATGCTGCAGCCGGTGTTCGCCGGCATGAAGACCGGCAAGGGCATGTTCGGCGGCGGCCACGCCGAGGACACCTTCCAGGCCATGCTGGTCGACGAGTACGGCAAGGTGATGGCCAAGGCCGGCGGCGTCGGCATCGCCAAGATGGTGCGCGATCAGATCCTCCAGCTCCAGGAGGTCTCCTGATGTCGCATCCGCTCGACGACGTCGACCTCCTGATCGACGACCTCGGCCGGCTCGAGGACGTCATGATCGAAGAGATCGAGCGCATCCACGCCTGCGACTTCACCGGCCTGCAGGAGCTCCAACAGGAGAAGCTGGAGCTGATCCCGGTGCTCAAGCGCGCCAACAGCGTGGTCCAGGCGGTGCTCGCCATGAACGAGGGCCTGACGGTCGAGGACGACCCCGATCTCTACGACTTGGCGCTGGCGCTGGTGCAGCTCAGCAAGGTCGCCGAGGAGAACGAGCGCGTGGTCAGCGCCGCGATCAAGGCGACCCAATTCACCATCCGGACCATGGTCAACGCCTTGCGCTCCGACACCTCGGTGCCCAATCCGCGCTACTCGCGCACCGGCAATCACGTCATCGCCGCAGCCCGCCGCTCGGCCGGCCTGGCGCACGGTCAGATGT
>JACQAI010000385.1 GCA_016195115.1 Pseudomonadota bacterium | reverse complement strand
GACCAGGTCGGCGAGCGTGCGGCCGCGCACCAGCAGGATGCCGCGCTCGCCGTCGACGTGGCTCAGCACGGTCTCGGCGGCGATCACGCCCTCGAGGCCGGCGGGCGCGGCAGCCGTCATGCCAGATCGACCACGACGCCGCCGATCTTGGCGCCGGCCTCGACCGCCTCGTGCGCGGCGGCGAGCTCGGCGAGCGGATAGCGCGCCGCGATCTGATGCGCGCGGTCGCCGCTCTCGAGCCAGCGCGTGATGTCGGCGCATGCGGCAGCCGTGGCTTCGGCGCCCATGCTGTAGACCAGCACCAGGCGGACCAGGGCGTTCTTGGCCATCAGGCCGTAGAACGGCAATGCCGGCTCGGGCGCCGCCATCGAGGCGTAGCTCACGATCGTGCCGCCCGGCTTCAGCACTTTCACGTTGATCGGCAGGTTGGCGCCGAAATCGACCTCGACGATGCGGTCGACGCCGTCAGGGCCGATCTCCTTGCGGATCGCCTCGGCGACGTCGCCGAGCCTGTAGTTGATCACGATGTCGGCGCCGGCGTGCAGCGCGGCCGCCTGCTTGGCCTCTGAGCTCACCGTCGCGATGACATTCGCGCCGCCCCACTTGGCGAGCTGGATGGCGTAGAAGCCGACCGCGCCGGCGCCGCCCGAGACCAGCACGGTGCGGCCGGTCACCATGCCGTCGGCGAACACGCAGCGATGCGCGGTCATGACCGGAATGCCGATGCACGCGCCGGCGGCGAAGTCGGTGTTGTTGGGCAGCCGCGTCGCCAGCGCCTCCGGCAGCGTGACGTACTCGGCCGCAGTGCCGAACGCGCGCTGGAACTGCGCGCTGTGCAGCCACACGCGCTCGCCGAGCCGTGCGCTCAGCACGCCGGGCCCGAGCTGGTCGATGATGCCGGCGCCGTCGCTGTGCGGGATCACCTTGGGATCGCTGATGACCTGGCCGCGGAAGCCGGCGCGCTTCTTGACGTCCGACGGGTTGACGCCCGAGGCATGGACGCGCACCCGGACCTCTCCGGCGCCGGCCTGCGGCGTCGGCAGCTCGTCGACCTTGAGCACGTCGCGCGCCGCGCCGTTGCGCTCGTACCATCCTGCCCGCATCGCCGGCTCCCCCCTGTTGGTCGATCGCGCGGCGATCAGTCGCCGGTGTCGGGTGTCAATCCGGCGGCCTTGATGCCGGCCACCGCGCAGTCTTCGTCCTTCTCGGAGACGTCGCCGCTGATGCCGACCGAGCCGACGATCGCGCCGTCGGCGGCGCGGATCAGCACACCGCCGGGCACCGGCACCATGCGGCCGCCCGACATGTCGGACAGCGCGCCGAAGAACCCTGCCGAGCGGCCGGCGCGGCGCGCCAGCTCGCGCCCGCCGAAGCCCATGCCGAGCACGCCCCAGGCCTTGCCGGTGGCGATGTTCTCGCGCAGCAGGCTCGAATTGTCTTCGCGCTTGGCCGCCTTGAGGTGGCCGCCGGCGTCGAGCACGACCACGGTGAGCGGCGCCAGCTTGAGCTCGCGGCCGCGCGCCAGCGCCGTGTCGACGATGATGGATGCTTGGGCGAGAGTCAGGACGGTCATCGCAACTGCACCTCCGCGGTACGCGCGGCAGGGGGCGAAGCCCCGCGAGCGCTTGGCACCACAGGTTAGCGGCGGCGCGAGCCGGGAGTCTACGTGCGCTGGCTGCTAGAGCGCGGCGCTGGTCGCGGAGTCGGTCGGCGCGATCGGGTCGTCGAACGCGCAGTGGACGCCGCGCGGCGAGATGTGGACCACCCGCGCGATGCGGTGCGAGCCCATATGGGGGCTCGCCAGGTTGAGCTGCTCGCCGGGGTGGACGACGAAACGGTTGGGCTGGCGCAGGCAGGCGCCGCCGTGCGAGATGTCCACCGTCTCGCTGAACACGAAGGTCGCCGGGCCCATCAGAATTGCGGCGCGCTCGGTCAGGGGGTAGCGCGGGTGGCGGCGTTGTTCTTGGCCTGGCGGCATCGGTGCGGGGGTCTCGTGGGGTCTCGGTCGCTCGGCTTCTGAGCGGATCTGATAGTTTTATCATCCATCGGTTAGCCGATCGGCGCAGTGACGGCCATCACCGGGTGTCGACCCGCGATTTTTCGCTGAAATCAGCGGCTCCCGGGGCGGCGCTCGGGCGTCGAGCGAATTGTAAATCGACCGAATCGAGGGGCCGAGAGGCCGGTCCGGCGGGGCGGCCGCCCTGACGATGCCGCCATCGCCGTGATTGAAGGCGCGCAGCGACCTGGCTACAGGTGAGGCACGATGGGCTACCTGGATTGGCGCGATGATCGATGACGGCACCGTCCCACCGGCGCACGGCGAGGTATGGCACAGCGCCGCGCCTGCCGCGCTCGGGCTGGACGACACGGCGCTGGCGCAAGCGGCGGCGTTTGCGCAAGCCCACGAGACGCCGTGGCCGCGCGATCTCAAGGCGCACATCGAGGCCGGCTATTTCGAGCCGCCGCCGGACAACGCCATCCTCGGCCCGATCCGGCCGCGTGGCGCGCCCAACGGCCTGGTCCTGCGCTACGGCCGGCGCGTCGCCAGCTGGGGCGACACCCGCCAGGTCGACGCGACCTTCAGCGTTGCCAAGAGCTATCTCGGCCTGCTCGCCGGCCTCGCCGTCGCCGACGGGCTGATCGGCGACCTCGACGAGCCGGTCGGCCGCACGGTGCACGACGGCGGCTTCGACGGCGCGCACAACGCTGCCATCACCTGGCGCCAGCTGCTGCAGCAGACCTCGGAGTGGGAAGGCACCCTGTGG
>JACQAI010000378.1 GCA_016195115.1 Pseudomonadota bacterium | reverse complement strand
CCGGCGTGGCGCAGACGAACACCGCCGTGATGTCCCGGTTGTCGAGCAGCGCACGATAGTCGCTGGTCGCGGTCGCGGCGCCGGTCAGGCGCTCGACCTCGGCCAGGCGTTCGGGCCGGGTCTCGGCGATATGCAGGGCCGTGACGCCGGGATAGGCGGCGCAGGCGTCGGCGCGAATGCCGCCGCACCAGCCGGTGCCGATGATCGCGACCTCGATCCCTGCCATGGCCGCCTCCTGTCCGCTCGGCCGGTCGCGCCGGCCGTTGCCCTCTGTGTAACGTTTTTTTGGCCGGCGTCTAGTTGATCCAGCGAAAAATAAGACTGCGACCCTTACCTTTGCCCGAGTCGGTCGAGCAAGGTCCGAGCCCGCTCGAACGCCAGGGCGGCGGCCGCCGGGTCGTAGGTCGGGCGCACCGGGTTGCAGAACGAGTGGCCGGCGTCCGGATAGCGGAAGATCTCGATTCGCGGGTTGCCGGCGGCGGCGCGCGCCACCGCCGCGACCTCCGCGGGCGGTACATGTTCGTCGGCCAGTCCGTAGTGGAGCTGAACCGGGCAACCCAGCCCGGCCAGGCGCGCGCCGTCGGTCGAGATGCCCAGGCCGTAGTAGCTGACGGCGGCGTCGACCCCGATCTCGAGCGCGGCCAGCACGGCAAGCCGGCCGCCCATGCAGAAGCCGATCGCCGCGTGCGGCTCGGCGCACGCCGCCTGGGCGCGCAGCACCGCTGCGCCGCGACGCATGTCGTCGATCGCGGTCGCGTGGTCGAACCCGCGCAAGCGCTCGAACGCCTGGGCGCGCTCGGGCCCTTCGTAGGCAAGCACGCCCGGCAGCGGCGCGCGCCAGAACAGGTTGGGCACCAGGGTCGGGAAGCCGGCGCGCGCGAAATCGTCGGCGGCCGCGCGCATCGGCCCGGTGACGCCGAACATCTCGGTCAGCAGCAGGACCCCGGGACCGCGCGCCCCCACGGGCGCGGCGTAGTACCCCGCGAACGTCCGCCCGTCGCGCACGTCGAGGCCGAGCTCGTTCTGCGTGATCGCGTGCGCCCCGCGCATCGGCCCGTCCTCCCGGCGCAAAACGAAACCTTAACAAGCGGCCGGCAATTCTAGGTCGGAGACGATCGTCACGCCGACCAAATCCTGTAGTGTAGTCAGGTAGAATGTCGAACATCGCGCATGCGCCCTACGGCAGCTTGCCGGACGGCACGACGATCGAGCAATTCACCTTGCGCAATTCGCGCGGCATGTGCGCCCGCATCCTGACCTACGGCGGCATCGTGACCGCGCTCGAGACCGCCGACCGCGCGGGGCGCCGCGCCAACATCGTGCTCGGCTGCGCCGATCTCGAGGGCTACCGCGCCGACACGGCGCATTTCGGCACGATCGTCGGCCGCTACGCCAATCGTATTGCGCGCGGCCGTTTCATTCTCGACGGCGCGGCCGTGCAGTTGACGTGCAACGACGGGCCCAACAGCCTGCACGGCGGTGACGCCGGCTTTGGCAAGGTGGTGTGGCGCGCCGTCGCCGCGGAGACGCCGATGGGGGCCTGCCTGGCCCTGCACCACGTCAGCCCGCACGGCGCCGGCGGCTATCCCGGCATCCTCGAGGTCGAGGTGCGCTACACCGTTACGCCCGACGACGCGCTGCGCATCGATTACGAAGCCGAGACCGATCGGCCGACCGTCGTCAACCTGACCCACCACGGCTATTTCAACCTGGCCGGTGCCGGCGCCCGCGACGTCTACGACCACGCGCTGATGATCGCCGCCGACGCCTTCACGCCGGTCGATGCGACGTTGATCCCGACCGGCGAGCTCCAGCCCGTCGCCGGCGGCCCCTTCGATTTTTGCGCGCCGGCGACGATCGGCGCACGGCTCCGCGCGGCCGACCCGCAGCTCCGGCCGACCGGCGGCTTCGATCACAATTTCATCCTGGCGCCGGCCACGTCGCCGGCGCCGCGTCTGGCGGCGCAGCTCAGCGACCCGACCAGCGGTCGCACCATGACGGTGCTGACCACCGAACCCGGCCTGCAGTTCTATACCGGTAATTTCTTGGGCGGCCGGCCCTACGGTCGCGGCGCCGGCCTCTGCCTCGAGACCCAGCATTTTCCCGACTCGCCCAACCAGCCGGCGTTTCCCAGCACCGTGCTGCGCCCCGGCGAGCGCTTCCGCTCGACCACGCTCTACCAGTTCAGCGTCGCGGACTGACGCACGCTCACGCTGCCGGCTTGAGGCGGATCAAGTTCCACGACGCCGGCGGCAGGCTGGCGCGCATGCCGGCGTCGGTCGCGGCGACCCCGGTCAGCGGCGTTGGCGCGACGCGGTCGGGATCCCCTTTGGTGTTGATCGCCTTGAGATCGCGATGGTGCAAGGTCAGCGCCTGCTCGACCGCGAGCGCCGGGAACGAGCGCGCTGCGAGATCGACGTCGAGCGCCTCGGTCAGATGGCGGTTGAGCGCGAACAAATTCAGGCCGCCGGAGGCAGCATCGTGGACCGCGGCGAGCTTGAGGTAGGGCACCGCCGGCATGTCGTAGTACTGGTCGATCGCGCCGCGCGGATCGAAATAGCGCGCCGCGTAGCTGGCTGAGGCGATCTCGGCGCGCAACACGCGGCCGCGCCCGAAGCGGCTCATCTGGGCGAACGGGTGGAAGATGGTCTGGCGCCACGCCGGCCCGCCGGTTTCGGTCATGATCGGCGCGATGACGTTGACGAGCTGCGCCAGGCAGGCGGCCTTGACCCGGTCGGCGTGGTTGAGCAGCGAGATGCACGCGCCGCCGAACACCAGCGCGTCCTCCATGGTGTAGATCTCCTCGAGGATCGGCGGCGCCACCGGCCAGCCGGGCTTGACGCGGTCCGCGCGCACGCGCCGCGTGCGGTACCAGACGTTCCACTCGTCGAAGCTCAGCATGATGCGCTTGTCCGAACGGCGCCGCGCCGCGACGGCGTCGGCGATCGCTACGACCTCGTCGATGAAGCTGTCCATCAGATCGGCGCAGCCGAGGAACGCGGCGGTGTCGCCGGCATAGTTGTTCAGGTAGGTGTGCAGCGAGATGTACTCGACGTAGTCGAAGGTGTGCTCGAGGACGGTGTCCTCCCAGGCGCCGAAGGTCGGCATGTTGCGGCCCGACGAGCCGCACGCCGCGAGCTCGATGGTCGGGTCGATCCACTTCATCATCTTGGCGGCCTCTACCGCGATGCGGCCGTACTCGGTGGCGGTCTTGGCCTCCATCTGCCACGGCCCGTCCATCTCGTTGCCGAGGCACCAGAACTTGACGGCGTGGGGCGCCGCCCAACCGTGGGTGCGGCGCAGGTCGGACAGCGCGGTGCCCGCCGGATGGTTGCAGTATTCGAGCATCGACCGTGCGGCATCGCCGTCGCGCGTGCCGAGGTTGACGGCGAGCATGGGCTCGACGTCGGTGGCCCGGCACCAATCAATGAACTCGTTGGTGCCGAACGCGTTGGTCTCGGTCGACATCCAGGCGAGGTCGAGCCGGCGCGGCCGCTGCGCCACCGGGCCGACGCCGTCGTCCCAGTTGTAGCCCGACACGAAGTTGCCGCCCGGATAGCGCATGATGGTCGGCCCGAGCTCGCGCACCAGCGCCAGCACGTCGCGCCGGAACCCGTGCGCGTCGGCTTGCGGATGGCCGGGCTCGTAGATGCCGCCATAGACGCAGCGCCCCAGATGCTCGACGAAGGCGCCGAACAGGCGCCGATCGGTCTCGCCGATCGTGAAATTCCGATCCAACAGCACGGTGGCCTGGGGCATGGGCTCCTCGCGTCAGGTCTACGACAGACGATCCGGCCGGCCGGCGGCGTCGGGCGACAGCACCGACTCGCGCAGCAGGATCGAATAGGGGTGCTGGGCATTGTCGAGCACGGCGCGCGCCGCGCCGGTCTCGACGATCTGGCCGCGCCGCATGATCGCAACGCGGTTGCTCAGATGATAGGCGGTCGCCAGATCGTGGGTGATGTAGATGATCGACACGCCCGTGTCGTCGCGCAACTTGCGCAGAAGGTTGACGATCGACATGCGCAACGAGGCGTCGACCATCGAGACCGGCTCGTCGGCGACGATCAGTGCCGGCTTGGAGATGAGCGCGCGGGCGATGGCGACGCGCTGGAGCTGACCGCCCGACAATTCGTGGG
>JACQAI010000377.1 GCA_016195115.1 Pseudomonadota bacterium | reverse complement strand
GAAGTGCTGCGGCTTCTCGCCGACCACGCCGTCGGTGCCCGAGAACGCCACCGTGCTCTCGAGCTGGTTGCCGGCTTGCAGCATGCCGGCGGCGCCCAGCACCTCGATGCGCTGGTCGTAGCCGTAGCTGGCGCGCCGGCTGTTCGAGATCTGGGCGAGCGCGCCCGAGGCGGTCTTGAGCGTGACGGCGGCGCTGTCGACGTCGCCGGCGGCGCCGATCGCCGGATCGACCAGGCAGCTCGCGGCGGCGTAGACCTCGACCGGCTCCTCGCCGAGCAGCCAGCGCGCCATGTCGAGGTCGTGGATCATCATGTCGCGGAACAGCCCGCCCGAGACCTTGACGTAGGCGATCGGCGGCGGCGCTGGATCGCGGCTGGTGATCGCCACCATCTCGAGCTTGCCGACACGCCCCGCCCGGAGCTGCTCGTGGAGCTTGGCGAAGTTCGGATCGAATCTTCGGTTGAAGCCGACCATCAGGGCCACGCCGGCCTGCTTGACCACGGCCAAGCAGGCCTCGACGCGGCCGCGATCGAGGTCGATCGGCTTCTCGCAGAACACCGCCTTGCCGGCGCGCGCCGCGGCCTCGATCAAGGTCGCGTGGGTGTCGGTCGAGCTCGCGATCACGACCGCGTGGATGGCGGGGTCGGCGAGCGCGGCGGCGGCCTCGCCGACCGCCGCACCGTGGCGCTCGGCCAGCTTGGCGGCGGCCGCGACGTCGACATCGACCACGGTGCGCAGCCGCGCCCCGGGGTGGCGGGCGATATTGGCGGCGTGAATGGCGCCGATCCGTCCGGCGCCGAACTGGCAGAAGCTGATCATCGAGCGCTCTTCGACTATAGTTCGACACCAAGCAGAACACCGGCCTCACGGGAGGGCAAGGCGTGACGACCATCCGGTTGACCATGGCCCAGGCGCTGGTGCGCTTCCTGGCGGCGCAGCGCACGACGATCGACGGCGCCGAGCTGCCGCTGATCGCCGGCGTGTTCGCGATCTTCGGCCACGGCAACGTCGCCGGCCTCGGCGAGGCGCTCCACGGCGTACGCGAGACCTTGCCGACGTTGCGCGCGCACAACGAGCAGGCGATGGCGCACGCCGCTATCGCGTTCGCCAAAACCTTGCGGCGGCGGCGCCTGATGGCGTGCACGACCTCGATCGGCCCGGGCGCCACCAACATGGTGACCGCGGCGGCAGTCGCCCACGTCAACCGCCTGCCCGTGCTGCTGCTGCCCGGCGACGTGTTCGCCGGCCGCCGACCCGACCCGGTGCTGCAGCAGGTCGAGGATTTCAGCAACGCCACGGTGTCGGCCAACGACTGCTTCCGGCCGGTGTCACGGTTTTGGGATCGCATTACGCGGCCCGAGCAGATCCTGCAGAGCCTGCCGCAAGCGCTGCGCGTGCTGACCGACCCGGCCGAGTGCGGCCCCGTCACCCTGTGTCTGCCGCAGGACGTCCAAGCGGAGGCCTACGACTATCCCGAAGAGTTCTTCCGGCCGCGCCGCTGGCTGCCGCGCCGGCCGCCCCCCGACGCCGATCAGCTCGCCGCCGCGGCGGCGGCGCTCAGCGGCGCGAAAGCGCCGCTCATCATCGCCGGCGGTGGCGCGCTCTACGCCCAGGCGGGCGACGCGCTGGTGGCGTTCGCGGCACACCGCGGCGTGCCCGTGGCCGAGACCCAGGCCGGCAAGGGCACGCTGGCCTGGGACCATCCCCTGGCGGTCGGCGCGCTCGGCGTCACGGGCACGGCGGCGGCCAACGCGCTCGCCGCCGACGCCGACGTCATCCTCGCGGTCGGCACCCGGCTGTCCGACTTCACCACGGCGTCGCGCAGTCTGTTCGCGCATCCCGGCGCAACCCTGATCCAGCTCAACGTCGCGGCCTTCGACGCGGTCAAGCACGGCGCCCTGCCGCTGGTCGCCGACGCCGCGGTCGGGCTCGAGGCGCTGGGCGCCACGCTCGGCAGCTATCAGGCGCCGCGCGCCTGGACCGAGCGGGCCCAGCGCCTGGCCGTCGACTGGAACGCGGTGGTCGCGCGCGTCACCGTCCCCTCCTCTGGGCCGTCCAACGCCGCGCTGCCGAGCGATGCCCAGGTGCTGGGCGCGGTCAATCGCGCGGCGCCCAGCGACGGCATCGTGGTGTGCGCCGCCGGCGGCCTGCCGGGCGAGCTCCACAAGCTGTGGCGCGTACCGGCACAAGGCGGCTATCACCTGGAGTACGGCTACTCGTGCATGGGCTACGAGATCGCCGGCGGGCTCGGCGTCAAGCTTGCCGCACCCGAGCGCGAGGTCTTCGTGCTGCTCGGCGACGGCTCCTATTTGATGATGAACTCCGAGATCGCGACGTCGGTGGCGCTTGGGGCCAAGCTCGTGATCGTGGTGCTCGACAACGGCGGCTTCGGCTGCATCAACCGGCTGCAGGCGAGCACCGGCGGCGCCAGCTTCAACAATCTGTTCCCCGATGGCGTCGGCGTCGACTTCGCGGCGCACGCCGCGAGCCTGGGCGCGCGCACCTGGCGCGCCGCCGGCATCGCCGAGCTCGACGCCGCGCTCCAGGAAGCGCGCGCTGCCGATCGCACCGCCGTGATCGTGATCGCGACCGACCCGGTCGCCGCGACGCGCGAGGGCGGCGCCTGGTGGGACGTCGCGGTGCCCGAGGTCTCCAGCCGATCCGACGTCACGGCGGCGCGCCAAGCCTACGACGCAGCGACGGCGCGCCAGCGCATCGCCGGCTGAGCGCTAGTCGTTGCGCGCACCCGACATCTCGATCACGCGGCCCCACTTCTCGGTCTCGGTACGGATGTAGCGCCCGAGCACGTCGGGCCCGCCGGGCAGCAGGTCGATGCCTTGGGCGGCGAACAGGGTCTTCACCTCGGACGCGCTTTGCGCCCGATCGACCGCGGCGGCGAGCCGATCGATGACATCGCGCGGCGTCGCCGTGGGCGCCATCAAGCCGCACCAGACGCCGGTCTCGAAGCCCGCGAACCCGAGCTCGATCATGGTGGCAAGCTCCGGCGCGACCGCCGAGCGCTGGCCGCCGGTGGTGGCGAGCCCGCGTACCGTGCCGGCTTTGACGTGCGACAGCGCCGTCGAGACCGGCGCGAACATCGTCGCGATCTGGCCGCCGAGCAGATCGGCGATCGCGGGCGAGCTGCCCTTGTAGGGCACGTGGAGCAGCTTGATGCCGGCCATCGCATTGAACAGCTCGCCCGAGAGATGCAGGATGGTTCCGGTACCCGCCGAGCCGTAGGTGAGCTCGCCGGGTCGCGCTTTCGCCAGCGCGACCAGCTCGGCGACGCTGGTCGCCGGTACCGACGGATGGACGACCAAAAAATTCGGCATGGTGCTGAGCAGCGCGACCGGCGTCAGGTCCCGGGTGTAGTCGAACGGCAAATCGCGCAGCAACGCCGGATTGATCGTGTTCGAGATCGTACCCATGAACAGCGTGTAGCCGTCGGCCGGCGCGTGCACCACCGCCTCGACCGCGATGTTGCTCGAGGCGCCCGGCTTGTTCTCGATCACGATGCTCTGATTGAGCACCTCCCCGAGTTTCGGGCCGATCAAGCGCGTGCTCACGTCGGCCGCGGTCCCCGGCGGAAACCCGACCATGATCTTGATCGGGCGATTGGGATAGGCGCTTTGCGCCGCGGCGTCGGGAGCCCCGACGATCACCCCGACCAACAGGCCTAGCAAGGCGGCGCAGCGCATCGTCTCCTCCCGGCGTTTTGTCTTTTCTACGCGGGCGCGGGCAAAATCGCCAGCACTCGCCCACCCGGCCCACGGCTTGCCCCGATCATTGAAAGACGCTTTGCTCGCTCATCGCGGTCAACCAACGGGAAATCGATGCTGCGTCGAATCAGCCTTGTCGCCGCGCTGTGGATCCTCGCCGCCGCCGCGACCGCGGTCGCCCAGCCGGCCTGGCCCGACCGTCCGGTGCGCGTCGTCGCACCCTATCCCGCGGGCGGCTCGTACGAGATCGTCCTGCGGCTGATGTCGCCCAAGCTCGAGGCGAGCTGGGGCAAGCCCGTGGTGATCGAGAGCCAACCGGGCGCCGGCGGCAGCGTCGGCACCGCGCGCGTCGCCAAGTCGGCACCGGATGGTTACACGCTGGGCCTGCCGGGCGATGCGCCGCTGGTCGTCAACCCGACCCTGCACGGCTCGAGCGCCTACGATCCTCTGCGCGATCTGGTGCCGATCACCCGCATCGGCCTGACGCCCAACATCCTGGTGGTCAACAACGACCTGCCGGTGCGCAATGTCCAGGAGCTGGTCGCCCTGGCGCGCGCCAAGCCGGGCGACCTGACCTTCGCGTCGCAGGGCATCGGCACGTCCCAGCATCTGTGCGGCGAGATGCTCAAGCTGATGGCCAAGATCGACATGCTGCACGTGCCCTACAAGGAGCACGTGCTGCCCGATCTGCTGGCCGGGCGCGTCAACATGCAGTTCGGCAACGTCGTCCTCACTTTGCCGCAGGTGCGCGCCGGCACGCTGCGCGCCATTGCCGTGACCACGCCGCAGCGCCTGCCGGCGCTACCGGAGGTCCCGACCATGGCGGAGGCCGGCTATCCGGACTTCTATGCCGGCTCGTGGTTCGGCCTGGTCGCGCCGGCCGGCACGTCCCAGGCGATCGTGCGCAGGGTCCACGAGGACGTGGCGCGCGCGCTGAGCGACCCCGAGCTCCGCGCCAAGATCGAAGAGCGCGGCGTCCAGCTCATTGTCAGCACGCCGGAGGAGTTCGGCGCCCTGATCCGCACCGAGACCCAGCGCATGGCCGACCTGATCAGAGCCGCCGGCATCAAGGCGGAATAACGCGCGCGCGGCTCCCGCCGCGCGGCTCAGAACAATCCGGCGGCGATGTTGATCGCGAGCGCCAGGATGACGGTGTTGAAGAAAAACGACAGCACGCCGTGGACCAGGGTCAGCCGGCGCAGCGCCCGCCCGACCACCTGGACGTCGGACACCTGGCACGTCATGCCGACGACGAACGAATAGTAGAGAAAATCGACATAGTCGGGCGGCTGATCGCCGGGAAACCCCAGCTCGGACGGCGCCTTGCCGCGATAGAACTCGTGGGCGTAGTGCATGGCGAACATCGTGTGCGTAAAGCTCCACGACAGCACGATGGTGACGGCAGCGAGCCCGATCCGCCATCCTGCCTGGGTCAGCGGCAGGCCCTTAGCGTCGTGCAGTTCGAAGCCGATCGCGAAGAAGCTGAAGCTCGCCGCGGCCACGATCAGCGCCAGGATCATCCAGCGCCCCTCGTCTTGCTGCGCCGCGCGCCGGCGCACGCGTTCGATGCTGGCGCGCGACATCATGGTCAGCGCGGCGATCAGGAACACCGTCACCCCGACGTCCCAACCGATGATGCCACGCGTCTGGGGCGCCAGCGCCGACGGCAGCGAGAAGCCGATTGCGGCCGCGAGCCCAGCGGACAGGAACAGGCGCGGGCGTGCCCGGATGGCCGAGAGCGCCGTCACACCGCTCGCGCCATCACAGCGTAAAGCCGCCGTCGATGATCGATGCGGTGCCGGTGGTGAACGCCGACTCGTCGCTCGCCAGATAGACGGCGAGCGCGGCGATCTCCTCGGGCGAACCGAGCCGGCCGAGCGGCTGGCGCTCGACGAAGGCCTTGCGCGCCTCCGGCGTGCCACCCTGGGCGGCGATGCGCTGGTCGAGCGACGGCGTCTGCACCGTGCCCGGGCAGATCGCGTTGCAGCGGATGCCCTGCTTGACGAAATCCGCCGCGACCGACTTCGTCAGGCCGATCACGCCCGCCTTGGTCGTGCCGTAGACGAAACGGTTGGGCACGCCTTTGATCGACGAGGAGACCGACGCCATGTTGATGATCGACGCACCCTTGCCGCGCGCCACCATGGCGGGCAGCAGAGCGCGGATCATTCGGTACATGCTGCGGATGTTGAGCGCCGCTGAGAACTCCCAGTCCTTTTCCGAGCAGTCCAGGATGGTGCCGTGGTGGACGAAGCCGGCGCAGTTGAACAGCACGTCGAGCGCACCCACCTCGACCGCCAGCTTGGTGATCGCGCTCAAGTCGGTGACGTCGAGCGCGCGCACCGTGATGCCGTGGGTCGCCTCGAGCGGCTTCAAGCGCTCGAAATCGACCTCGGTGGCGATCACCTGGGCGCCCTCGGCGGCGAACGCCAGCGCGGTCGCGCGCCCGATGCCCTGGGCCGACGCGGTGGTCAATGCCTTCTTGCCCGCCAGTCTGCCAGCCATGATCGATCCTCCACGGGCGCCGAGCCTGCCACGCGCGCGCCGCGCTTGCAAACGCGCGGCAGGGCCGCGCAGCTCAGGCGTGCTGCGGCGGCAGGGTCCGGCCGCACTGCTCGCCCAGCGCCGCGAACGCCTTCCCGGTCGCGAGGTCGACCAGTCAGTGGACGGCGGGCGGCCGCGCGGCAGGCGCAGCGCGCGCGTCCCGGTCTTGGGTGAAGTGGCCCTCGGGGTCGATACGCGACTGCAGATTGGCGCGGGCGCGGAACAGGCGCGAGCGGATCGTACCGAGCGGCACCTCGAGACGCTCGGCGGCGGCGGCGTAGGACAGACCGTCGACTGCGATCATCATTAGCACCTGTTTCTGCTCGACCGGCAGCGCGTCGATCGCGACGCGCAGCTCCTTAAGCACGATGCGGTCGATCTGGTTCGCGTTCTGATAGGGCTCATGGCGCGGCGCCTCGCTGAGCGAGGCGTTGGCATTGAGCTTCCGGCGGCGCACGCGGTCGACGAAGATGTTGCGCATGATCGTGTTGAGCCAACCGATGAGCGGTCCGCTCGGCTGATAGAGGTGCATCTTCTTGATCGAGCGCTCGAGCGTCTCTTGGACGAGGTCGTCGGCGGCCGTACGGTTGCGTTCGAGCGCGCGCGCGAAGCGCCGCAAGTCGGGGATGTGCTGGATCAGCCGATCCTGCAGCGGGGTCATTGCGGTCGGCATGCCCAAACCTCTGCCTATTGCTGAGTTCGGGCGCCAAGCCACCGGCGCGGGCAGCATCACGTACGCTGCCGGAACCGGGCGCGTGGGGCACCGGTGGTGGGCGCCGTCGCATGGTTAACCGTCTGCCCCCCGGTGAGGTTGCCGGCATGGTTAAGTGTTCATGAATATCTAAGATAGCCGACGGGAAATGCTGCAGTTTTCCGCCAAATCCGTCAGGCTTGGCCGAACACCCCGTCTTCGAAGTCCTGCAGACTCTCGATGCCAAACCCCTTGATCACGGCAGCGCCGCCATCGGCCTCGTTGGCCTGGTAGGTCGAATACAGCGCCAACGCCTCGCGGGCGTGATTGGATGGCGTGACGCGCAACAGGCGCGACACGTAGTCGTCGCTGTCGTGGCCGTCGAACCAGCCGTGATTGGCGCACAGCCCGAACACGAAGAAACCGAGCGCCAGCGGATGCAGCCAGGTGATTGCCCAGGCGATGCGCGCGGCTTCGCGCGCCACCGCGTCGTCGGCGCCGTGCACGCGCGTGCGCAGCGCATCGACCAGATCCTGCTCGGAGACGAAGTTGGTCTCCTCGACGAGCAACAGCCGAATCCCGGTCGACAAGCCCTGGGAGAAGGGCGAGTCCCCGTTGAGGATCAGTTGCATGCCCATGCGCCGGCCCCTGCGTAACGCGCCGGAGTTTAGGCCCCGGGGCTTAACAAAGCCTTGCCGGTGCGGCACCTCGCCGCGCCCAGCCAAGCATCGGATTTGCGTTTATTGTCATGATATTGCGGCCAGATTGTCAGCGCGGCGCGCGACCGCTACTGTCGGCCGCGCGATAGGCCTTTTGGCGTGCTTGGGCGCGCCCGAGCGGCGCCCGACACGGAGGATCGCCATGACATCTCAGAAGCCGACCGGACCGCTGACCATCCGGCTGCACCCCGGCGACAACGTCGTGGTGGCGCGCGCCGACCTGCTGCCCGGCACCGGTCTGCCGGGCACCAACGTGGTGTGCCGCAGCCATGTGCCGGCCGGCCACAAGGTCGCGGTCGCGCCGGTCGCGCTCGACGAGCCGCTGCGCAAGTACGACCAGATCATCGGCTTCGCGACCGCGACGGTGCAGCCCGGCGACCACGTCCACGTGCACAACTGCGCGATGCGCGATTTCGATCGCGACTACGCCTTCGGCGCCGCCGCCAAGCCGACCGCCTACGTGCCCGAGGCCGAGCGCGCGACCTTCCAGGGCATCCGGCGCGCCGACGGCCGCGTCGCGACGCGCAACTTCATCGGCATCCTGACCACGGTGAACTGCTCGGCGACCGCGGCGCGCTACATCGCCGATCACTTCCGCGGCGGCGCGCTCGCCGACTTCCCCAACGTCGACGGCGTGGTCGCGCTGGTCCACGGCCACGGCTGCGGCATGGCGAGCGAGGGCGAGGCGATGGACACCCTGCGCCGCACCATCGCGGGCTACGCGCGCCATCCCAACTTCGCCGGCGTGCTGCTGCTCGGGCTTGGCTGCGAGGCCAACCAGGTCGACCGGCTGTTGGAGGCCGAAGGGCTCGAGGCCGGCCCGTGGCTGCACCCCTTCACCATCCAGGACACCGGCGGCACCGCCAAGACCGTGCGCGAGGGCATCGCGCGCATCAAGGCGATGCTGCCCGAGGCCAACCGGGTCGCGCGCGAGACCTTGCCGGCGAGCCACATCACCTTGGCGTTGCAATGCGGCGGCTCCGACGGCTACTCAGGCATCTCGGCCAATCCGGCGCTCGGCGCCGCGGTCGACCTGCTGGTGCGCCACGGCGGCAGCGCGGTCTTGAGCGAGACGCCGGAGATCTACGGCGCCGAGCACCTGCTGACCCGCCGCGCGGTCGACCGCGCGGTCGGCGAGAAGCTGGTCGAGCGCATCAAATGGTGGGAGGACTACACCAAGTCGACCGGCGGCGAGATGAACAACAACCCGACGCCCGGCAACAAGGCCGGCGGGCTCACGACCATCCTGGAGAAATCGCTCGGCGCGGTCGCCAAGGGCGGCACCACCAACCTGGTCGACGTCTATCGCTACGCCGAGGCGATCACCGCCAAGGGCTTCGTGTTCATGGACACGCCGGGCTACGACCCGGTGTCGGCGACCGGCCAGGTCGCCGGCGGCGCCAACGTCATCTGCTTCACGACCGGGCGCGGCTCGGTGTTCGGCTGCAAGCCGGCGCCGAGCCTGAAACTGGCGACCAACACGGCGCTCTACCGGCGCATGACCGACGACATGGACATCAACTGCGGCCCGATCGCCGACGGCGAGGCGACGG
>JACQAI010000376.1 GCA_016195115.1 Pseudomonadota bacterium | reverse complement strand
CATAGCGCGCTGGCGTCATCGACCGGCGGCAGCGGCGCCACCGCGTCGGACAGCAGGCGTACCAGCGCGCCCTCGCGTGCCGCGACGCGCGCCAGTTCGGCCAAGTGCTCGAGCGGCGCGCCGTGCGCCAGGGATTGCCAGCGCTGCTGCGGGTAGCTCGAGCCGTCGCGCCACGCTGCCACGGCGGCGTTGGCGGGATCGCCGAGCACGATGGTCGCGATCGGTCGCGGCGCGCCGGGCAGCCGACGGATGTGCCAGTTGGGGGTGCCGGGAAACAGGGGATTGGGCTCGAGCGCGTAGCGCTCGGGATGATTCTGGCCGGCGATCAACCGCCCGAGCAGCGCGCGCTGCGATGTCGCGACGAAGTCCTTGGCGTGCGGGTCGGCGCTGGTCGAGCCGCGATGCATGCGCCAGCCGTACAGCACCTCCGGCACGTGGAGCGGCTGTTCGCCGGCTCGCCAGAAGCGCATGACGGCGTCCCAGTCGTGGCAGCCCTCGACGGTCGTGTCGCTCCACACGCCGAGCTCGAGCGCGCGGCGGCGCTCGAAGGCGCCGAGATGCGCGGTGTAGCAGTGGTTGACGAACAGCACCGGGTCCCAGTCGGGCTTGAAGTAGGGCCGGCAGTGCCGGTCGCCGTAGAGCTTGTCCTCGTCGCTGTAGAGCACGCCGGCACCCCGGTGGCGGGTCAGGTGCCAGCCGACGATGCGCAGCGCGTCGGGATAGAGATAGTCGTCGTGGTCGATCGGCAGCACGTAGCGGCCGGTCGCGCGCTCCAGGCAGCGCCGCAGGCCGCCGACGATGCCGAGGTTGCGGTCCGCGCGCTCGAGCTTGACGGCAGGATGCCGCGCCAGCTCGGCGAGGCCGGCGCGCGTGCCCGGATCGCTCGAGGCGTTGTCATGGATCAGCCACTCGAATGGCGGCGCGCCATATTGCATGAAAATGCTGTCGGCGAGGGCCCGCAGGTGCGCGGGGTCGGTGTTCCAGACCAGGGTCAGGAGCGACAGCTTCTCGGCGCTCGTAGCGCCCTGATAGAGCGTGCGGCGCGCCGCAAGCCGGGCGCGGCGCGCCGGCTCGTAGCCGCCCAGGCGGGCGGTGACGTGCCAGGCCAGGCGCTGGCCGAGCGCGGTTCCGCCGAGGCGCCCGCCCGACGTGCTGGCGCGCAGCCGACGACCCAACCGCTCCAGCAGCTCGCCGAGCGGCGCGAACGATCTCGAGATCGGTGGGGTCATGGCCTTCGTCTGATGGGCGTCCCGTGATATATCCGACGGCTCGACGCGAGGAAACAGCTGGCACGCATGACGGCGGTCCCGACCCACCCGACGCCGCGCGTCAGCGTCCTGATCGTCAACTTCAACTCGGGCGACTGGCTGGCGCGCTGTCTCGGCGCGCTCGCCCGACAGACGATCGCGTCGTTCGAGGCAATCGTCGTCGACAACGCCTCGCGCGACGACTCGCTGGGCCGTGCGCGCGCGGCGCTCGACGATCCGCGCATATCCTATGATGCGAGCCCGGACAATATCGGCTTCGCCGCCGGCAACAATCGCGCCGCCGCGCAGGCGCGCGCGCCGCTCCTCGCGACGCTCAATCCCGACGCCATCCCGGCACCGGACTGGCTCGAGCGCCTGCTCGCGGCCGCCGACGCAAATCCGGAGATTGCGATGTTCGGCTCGACCCAGCGCGCGGCCGACGACCCGACGCGCTTCGACGGCATCGGCGATGCCTATTTCGCGCTCGGGCTACCCTGGCGCGCCGGCTTCGGGCGCGCCGCCCGCGCGTTGCCGGCGCGCTTCGCGAGCTTCGCGCCGTGCGCCGCCGCGGCGCTGTATCGCCGCGCCGGCTTCGAGGCGCTGGGCGGTTTCGACGCGCGCTTCTTCTGCTACGTCGAGGATGTCGATCTGGCGTTCCGCTGGCGGCTCGCCGGCGGCCGCGCGCTGCAGGTCAGCGACGCCGTGGTCGACCATGCCGGCGGCGTCAGCGCCGGCACCGCCGCCTCCGGCTTCGCGGTCTATCACGGCATGCGCAACCTGATCTGGACGTTCGTCAAGAACATGCCCGGGCCGCTGTTCTGGGCGCTGCTGCCCGGGCACCTCGGGCTCATCGCACTCTTGTTGCTGCGCGCGGCGGTCCAGGGCCAGGTGCGCCCGGTGGGGCGCGGCCTGGCGCACGCGGTCGCCGCGCTGCCCGAGATCTGGGCCGAGCGCCGGCGCCTGCAGGCCGGCCGCCGGGCGTCGGCCTGGCAGATCGCCGCGGCGCTCAACTGGGCGCCGTGGCGCCTGATCGATCGCATGCCGCCCGGAATCGGGTAGCGCGGCAAAGGGCTGCGCCCCTGCCGCGCGGCTCGATCGTCGGATTGTCGGCCGGCGGGCCGATCACCCCACCGGCACGCCGGCGGGCAGCTCCGCGACGCCGGCGGTCGCGCAGTCTTTGATGTGACGCAGGTTCTTCGGATTCTGCAGGTAGTACTTGGTCGCGCTGAGATAGGCCTCGAGTGCGGCACCGTCGACGATCTCGCCCGCGGCCGGCACGGGCTGGGTGAACTGCGGCGCGACGCCGCGCAGCCACGCGGCCAGCGTGTCAGGCCGGCCGGTCATGTTCGACCACATGGCGATATAAAGCTGGGCCTTCGGCGTCAGGCGTCGTCCCGCCGTGTCGGCGGCGTTGAGGCAGAGATCGAGATCGGCATAGACCGTGGCGAGCAGCCGCTGGTCCATCGCGTCGACCAGCGGTTCGCTGTTGCGCAGCGCCTGGTCGATCAGATCGTGCTGCGCCGGGGTCAACGGGTCGCGCGGCTGCGGCACCGTGACCAGCGGGAGCAGTACATTGATCGTCGGCTGGTCGACCGCGTCCGCGTGCAGCGCCGCGATGAAGGTGTCGCGGACGAAGTCCTCGCCCTTGGCGAGATCGCCCTGCATGAAGCCGAAGCTGCCGCCGCTCTTGCCGGTGCGGGCGAACGAGATCTCATAGGGCGTGCGATCGCCGATCTCGTGCAACCGAAGCGATGTGGTCAAAGCGGGCTTCAAAATCTCGTCGACCACGATGGCACCTCGTTCAGGTTGGGGCGCCGACCCCACGACGGCGACGGGGTCATCCTTGCGGACACTCGGCTCTCACGCGAATTCATAATACGATCGTATCAAAACGATGCCCGCAACGCGCATAGCTTGGCGTCGAATAGCGCTCGGCCGCGCGCTCGAAGCGCTGGATCTGGTTGACCTGTTGACAGGCTGGCGAGCCGGTTTGTCTTATCTCCAGCAGCGGCGGTAACGCCGCCGCGCTGACGAGAGCGGGTGAAACCGGCGCCATCCGCCTATGCTGCCGGTGACACAGGCGTGCCGGTTGCGGTGATGACGCGTCAACGACGCGTTGGCCCGGCGCTCGGCAAGGTCTAACGGAGGAGAACGCGGATGATCGTCGAGAAGCGCACCTACACGCTCCATATCGGCAAGGTCGCCGAGTACATGAAGCACTACAAAGCCGAGGGGCTGGCGATTCAGACCCGGATCCTGCCCAAGATGGTCGGCTGGTTCTATTCCGACATCGGCGAGCTCAACCAGATCGTGCACATGTGGGCCTACGAGGATCTCAACGAGCGCGCGCGCAAGCGCAAGGAGCTCGGCGAGGATCCGGGTTGGCAGGCCTACGTCGCGAAGATCCGGCCCCTGGTCCAGCGCCAGGAGAGCCAGATCCTGATGCCGGCCGAGTGGTCGCCGATCCGCTGATGGCCGGCTACACGCTGAGCCTGTTCGAGCACCGTCTCGCCGCCGGCGGCGCCATGGCGCTGTCGGCGGCGAACCGCGTGCTCTACGTCGTCGATGGCGCCGTCAAGGTGGCGAGCGCGTACGGCGCCGCCGCGCTCGCGGTCAACACCGCGTGGTGCAGCCCGGCGGCGGTGGCGATCGACAGCCCCGCCGGTGCGACCTTGCTCGCCTGGGAACTGCGCCGCGCCGGCGACACGACGTCGGACGGCCGCCCGGTGCTCACGGCACCGGTCGCGCTCGATCCGACCGCCCGCTACCTGATGCGCGGCGACCGCGTCGATTTCCCGGTCGGCGGCGTTGCCTACAAGCACCGCCATCAGGGCCCGGGCATCCGCCGGCTGCTCCACGGCAGCATGCGGATCGAGACCCAGGGCGCGCACCACGACCATGGCGCCGGCGAGGCCTGGTTCGAGACCGGTCCCGATCCGGTGTTCGCGGCGGCGTCGACGCGCGAGGAGACCGCGTTCGCGCGCTGCATGATCCTGCCGCTGGCGCTCAAGGGCAAAAGCTCGATCAGCTATGTCGACGACACCGACAAGGACAAGCCGAAGACCCAGCGCTACCAGGTCTTCATCGATTTTCCGATCCAACTCTGAGGCCGACATGCCCGCATCCAACAAACCGCGCCATGGCGGCAAGGTTTTGGTCGATCAGCTGGTGACCCACGGCGTCGACACGGTGTTCTCGGTGCCCGGCGAGAGCTATCTCGCGGTGCTCGAGGGCCTCTACGACGCGCGCAACGCCATCCGCCTGATCACCTGCCGCATGGAGGCCGGCACCTGCAACATGGCCGAGGCCTACGGCAAGCTGACCGGCAAGCCTGGCATCTGCATGGTGACGCGCGGGCCCGGCGCGACCCACGCCGCGGTCGGCGTCCACACCGCCAAGCAGGACTCGACGCCCCTCATCCTGTTCATCGGCCAGATCGCCCGCAAGATGCGCGACCGCGAGGCGTTCCAGGAGGTCGATTTCCGCGCCATGTTCGCGCCGCTCGCCAAGTGGGCCGCCGAGATCGACGATGCGCGGCGGATCCCCGAGTACGTCGCGCGCGCCTTCGCGGTCGCGACCTCGGGCCGCCCGGGGCCGGTCGTGCTGTCGCTGCCCGAGGACATGCTGACCGACGAGGTCGACGTCGAGGACGTCGGGCCCT
>JACQAI010000375.1 GCA_016195115.1 Pseudomonadota bacterium | reverse complement strand
CTTGGGGTCACGGCGCTGGTCGTGATCTCGATCACGGCGGCGCTCGGGTTCGCGATCGGCCACAACATCACCGGCGCGCTCAGCCGGCTGAAGAGCACGATGGCCGAGCTCGCCACCGGGCATCTCGAGGTGCCGGTCAGCGAGACCGACCGCCGCGACGAGATCGGCGCCATGGCCAAGACCGTCCAGGTCTTCAAGGACAACGCGCTGGCGATGCACCAGCTGCAGACCGAACAGGAAGCGCTGAAGCACAAGGCCGAACAGGACAAGAAGGCGCTGCTCGCCGACCTGGCGGACGATTTCGAGAAGCGGGTCAGCGGCATCGTCGAGGCGCTATCGCGCGACGCGGCGCACATGCAATCGACCGCGCGCTCGATGTCGACGACCGCCGGGACCACGCGCGAGAAGTCGCTCGCCGTCGCCTCGGCGGCCAACCAGGCCACCGCCAACGTGCAGACTGTCGCCGCCGCATCCGAGGAGCTGTCGTCGTCGATCTCCGAGATCGGTCGTCAGGTCGCCCACGCCTCGACCGTGTCCAAGCGGGCGGCCGAGGAAGGCGAAAAGACCAACCGAACCGTCGCGGGCTTGGCCGACGGCGCGCAGAAGATCGGCGAGGTCGTGGCCCTGATCAACGGCATCGCGGCGCAAACCAACCTGCTGGCGTTGAACGCGACGATCGAGGCGGCACGCGCCGGCGACGCCGGCAAGGGCTTCGCCGTGGTTGCCTCAGAGGTCAAGAACCTGGCGAGCCAAACGGCGCGCGCGACCGACGACATCCGCGCCCAGATCGCCACGATCCAGTCCGAGACCGCGTCGGCGGTCGACACCATCCGGGGCATCTCCAAGACCATCCTCGAGGTCAACCAGATCTCGGCCTCGATCGCGGCGGCGGTCGAGCAGCAGTCCGCGGCGACCCAGGAGATCACGCGCAACGTCCAGCAAGCCGCCGGCGGCACCCAGGAGGTCAGCAAGAACATCGGCAGCGTATCGAGCGCCGTAGAGGAATCAGGAACCGCAGCCGACGGCGTGCGTACCGCGGCCGACCATCTGGCCGAGCAGGCACAGGCGCTCGCCGGCGAGGTCGAGCAGTTCCTGGGGACCGTGCGCGCCGCCTGAGCGGCAGGGGCGAAGTCCCCTGCCGGACTAGCGCGCGCGACCGAACGGCACGACGTTGTGAGCGCTGGGTGCGCGCGCCGGCCGTTCCAGCATGTTGGCGACCTCCCGCGCGAGCTCGGCGACCCGGAACGGCTTCGACAGCAGGATCTCGTCGGCTTCGAGCGCCAGCGCCGCGGCATCGGCGTAACCGGTGACGAAGATCACCCGCAGTCCGGGACGGCGCAACTTGGCCTCGTTGACGAACACCCGGCCATTCATGCCCGGCATGGCAAAGTCGGCGATCAGGAGGTCGACGGTCTGGTCGCCGTCGAGCAAGGCGAGCGCGGCCGCGCCGCTCGCCGCCTCGACGACGCCGTAGCCAAGCTGGCCGAGGCACGCCACGGTCAGCTCGCGCACGTCGGGGTCGTCGTCGACCACCATCAGGACGGCCTCGCGCGAGCGCGCCGCCGCGACCTGGGCCTCCGACTCGTCCTGCGCCTGGGCCTCGCTGCGCGGCAAATAGAGCTCGACGGTAGTGCCCTCGCCGATCCGGCTCTGCAGGCGCACGGTGCCGCCGAGCTGGTTGACCACGCCGTAGACCTGGCTCAGGCCGAGGCCGGTGCCCTTGCCGACCTCCTTGGTGGTGAAGAACGGCTCGAACGCGCGTGCCACCACGTCTTCGTTCATGCCCGTGCCGGTGTCGGTGACGGCGAGCACGATATAATCGCCGGGCACCAGATCCTCGCCGACGACCGCGACCTGCGCGTTGCGCGTCGAGATCGTCAGGATGCCGACGTCCGGCATGGCGTCACGCGAATTGATCGCCAGATTGAGCAGTGCCAGCTCGATCTGGGTCGGGTCGACCAGCGCGCGCCACAGCCCGTCCGACAGCGCCATGCGGACCTGGATGGTGCCGCCCAAGGTGCGCGTCAACAGGTCCCCCATGCCCGAGATCAGGCCGTTGATGTCGACCGGCTTCGGCTGCAGGTGCTGCTTGCGCGAGAACGCCAGCAGCCGATGGGTCAATTGCGCGCCGCGATCGACCGCGCGCATCGCCGAGCGCAGCAGCCGGTTGGCCGGGTCATGCGTCAGGTGCTGCTCGAGCAGCTCGAGGTTGCCGGCGACGACGGTCAGGAGGTTGTTGAAATCGTGCGCCACGCCGCCGGCGAGCTGGCCGACCGCCTGCATCTTCTGGGCCTGGCGCAGGGTCGCCTCGACGTGCTGGCGCTGACGCATCTCGGCGTACAGGGCGCGGGTGCGCTCGCCGACCCGCTCCTCGAGAATCTCGTTGATGCGCTGCGTCGCCTCCTCGGCGAGCTTGCGCTCGGTGATGTCGATCGAGCCGCCAAGCACGCGCACCGGCCGCCGCTCGGCGTCGAACAGCACCTGGCCGGAGGCGAGCAGCCAATGCACCGAACCGTCGGGCAGAACGGCGCGATGCTCCGAGCGGAACCGGCCATCGCCGGCCGGATCGAGCGCGCGACGGTGAATGCCGACCAGCCGCTCGCGGTCGTCGGGATGGATTCGCTCCAGATAGACCTTGTAGTCGACCTCGGCATCCGGCGGCAGGCCAAGGAAAGCTTTGGTGCGATCCGACCAGATCAATTTCCGGTTCTGGACGTCGTGCTCCCACAGTCCGAGTCCCGTGGTCTCGACCGCAAGCCTTAGGCTCTCCTCGCTGCGCCGCGCCGCCTCGTCGGCGCGCTTGCGTTCGGTGATATCGAACAGAATGCCGACCGCCCGGATCGGCTTGCCGGTCGCGTCGAAGAAGATCCGGCCGCGCAGCGCGATCCAGCGCTCGCTGCCGTCGTCGTAGCGGCGAATGCGGAACTCGTTCTCGTAGTCGCCGCCGTTCGCCACATCGAGCGCGGCGCGATAGCGCACGTCGGACGGCCCCACGTCGTCGGGATGGATGAGGTTGCGCAACGTCTCGAGGGTCGCCGGGGCGGTGTCCGGCAGGCCGAGCGCGCGGCGGACTTGCTCGGACCACACGCGCTCGCCGGTGGCAACGTCCTGATCCCAGGTGCCGAGTTTGATCGCGCTCGCGGTCAGGCGCAGGCGCTCATCGGCGGTGCGCAGCGCCGCCTCGCGCTGCGCCAGCGCGTCGGCCATGGCGTCGAACGTCTCGGCCAGCCGGCTGAGCTCGGAGACGCGGCCGCGCACGCGCGCACGCGCCCCGTAGTCGCCCTCGCGCCAGCGCGCCGCTGCGCCGGCCAGCTGCGCGATCGGGCGGCGCAGGAAATAGCGGCCACCGAGCAGCGCCGCCAGCACCGACAGCACCAGCCCGGCGATGATCAGCGCGATGTCGCGTCGGGTGGCGCGATCGATCGCCGCGAACGCCGCTTCCTTCGACAGGCCGATGGCGACCACGAGGTCGGTCTGCGGCCCGAACGCGATCGGCACGGTCGCGCCGATCTGGACCACGCCGTCCGCCGAGATGTCCTCGCCGACGCGGGGTCCCGCCGCGCGGCCTGGATCGAACAGACGCTGCGGATCGCTGTGGCCGACCCATTTTTCCGGGTCGGGATAGCGCACCAGGAAGGTGCCGTTGCGATCGATCACCGCCAGCGCCAGGTCGCCCGACGGCGAGCGCAGCGCCAGATGCCGGCCGAGCCAGTCGAGATCGACGCCCGCGAGCGTCGCGCCGATGGTGCGGCCGGCATCGTCGCGGATCGGGTAGGCGAACGCGATTAGCTTGCGGTCGGTGATCCGCCCCACGAGATATTCGCCGATCGCGAAGCCGCCGGTCGCGAGCGCCTGGCGGAAGCTGTAGCGATCGCTGACATTGGGTGTGCGGGCGGCGTTGCTGCTGTTGCAATAGACGTCGCCGGCCGCGGTCGCGACGCTGATCACCAGATACTCCGGGTAGTTGTGGCGCAGCCGCCCGAGATAGGCGATGCACGCTGCACCGTCCTGCTCGCGGATGACCGGAAGTTCAGCCAAGGTCACAAGGAGCCCGCGCACGCCTTCGACGGTGCGCTCGAGCTCGGCCGCGGTCTCGCGGGCGATGCGCAGCGCCTGGTCGCGCACCTCGGCCTCGCGGGCGTGCCGCAGCTCGATCTCGTTGTAGGCGACGATCGCGATCGCCGGCAGCGACGCGATGCCGATCAACAGCAGCAGACGCACCAATAGGCTCAAACCGGCCCCCCGGCAGGAACGCTCGGGGCCGAGCTTAGTCGAAGCCCCGGCCCCCGCTCCAGCCCGACGGCCGGAGCGCCGCGGGCCCGGCCCGGCACCCGGGCCATTCACGGGTTGTTGACGCGAATTGTGCTAAGTTCGGGGCTATCGAGCCCGGCCGGTGAGCCGGGACCAACGGAGGAGACGGCCAGATGCTGATGCGCAGCCCGGCGAGGGAGACAGGCCTGCCGGGATTAACCGTGGCGCGCCTGGCATTCAGCCGCCGCTACATCCTCTACACCGGCGTGCTCGCCGCGACCGTCGTGTTCCTCGGCCTTGCCTTCGTCAATTTGTGGTTCCTGACCGGGTTCGCCATCGCGCTGGTGCTCGCCGTGGTCGGCACCTACGACACTTTCCAGACCCACCACAGCCTGCTGCGCAACTACCCGATCTCGG
Organism: Pseudomonadota bacterium; assembly: GCA_016195115.1. Classification (GTDB taxonomy): domain Bacteria; phylum Pseudomonadota; class Alphaproteobacteria; order Elsterales; family Elsteraceae; genus JACQAI01. The sequence goes on along the minus strand of JACQAI010000375.1, from coordinate 817 downwards.
CGCGCATCCGCTTCCTGCTCGAGGAGGTCCGACCCGAGATCCGCCAGTACTTCCTCGAGAGCGATACCGACGGCACGCCGTTCAACCGCGTCAAGCGATCGATCGTCTATCAGCGCGCCAAGGGCCAGCTCGACAAGCGACCGTTCGGCACCCAGCTCGACGTCTATGCCATGGGTTTCGAGTGGCTCAACCACTCGATCGTGCCCAAGGAGCCGTCGCGCGAGCAGCCGCGCATCATGATCGGCGGCCCCGACTGTCCGCGCCCGTACTCGGCCGCGGTCTACAACATCTCGGCGATGAGCTTCGGCGCGCTCAGCGCCAACGCCATCCGGGCGCTCAACAAGGGCGCCAAGATGGGCAACTTCGCCCATGACACCGGCGAGGGCGGCTTCAGTCAACACCACCGCGTGCACGGCGGCGACATCATCTGGGAGATCGGCAGCGGTTACTTCGGCTGCCGCAATCCCGACAGCACGTTCTCGTCCGAGCGGTTCGCCGAGCAGGCGGCCGAGGATCAGGTCAGAATGATCGAGATCAAGCTGTCGCAAGGCGCCAAGCCGGGCCATGGCGGCGTGCTGCCGGGGCCCAAGGTGTCGCCCGAGATCGCCGCCGCGCGCGGCGTTCCGGTCGGGGTCGACTGCATCTCGCCGGCGCGCCATTCGGCGTTCTCGACCCCGATCGAGATGATGGAGTTCACCGCCAAGCTGCGCGACCTCGCCAAGGGCAAGCCGGTCGGCTTCAAGCTGTGCATCGGCCATCGCTGGGAGTTCATGGCGATCTGCAAGGCGATGCTGGAGACCGGCATCTATGCCGATTT
>JACQAI010000037.1 GCA_016195115.1 Pseudomonadota bacterium | reverse complement strand
GAGCGCGACCGCGATCCTGACGTAATCGTCTTGGGTCGTGGCGCACAAGTCGCCGAGGCCGGCGTTGGACAGGTTGCTATAGCTCAATCGCTCGAAGAACGCCGGGCCGACCAGAGTCACGGTCGGCACACCCATCCAGATCGCCTCGCAGGTCGTGGTGCCGCCGACATGCGGCGCGGTGTCGAGCGCGATGTCGATCTTGTTGTAGTGCGGCCGGTGGTGGCCGCGCACCGGTACGTGCTCGATGCGCTCGGCGGCGATGCCGTGCTTGGCGAACTCGCGCGCGAGATTGCGGCGGAAGATCTCGGTGCCGCCCTCCGGCCGCACGAACAGGAAGCGGCTGTTCGGCACTGCGGCCATGACGCGCGCCCACAACCCGATCAGGTCGGGCGTGTACTTGTAGGGATTGTTCATGGTGCCGAAGGTCAGGTGGCCGGCGCGGTCTTCGGGCACGCCGGGCTCGATCGGCACGTCGTGGAAGCCGACCGAGCCGAGCGCCACCCAGCTCTCGGGCATCTCGAACGGTCGCTCGATCAGGAACCGCGGATCGCTGGGTTTGATGTACGGATCGAGCAGGATGTAGTCGATCGTCGTGAGGCCGCAGGAATGCGGGTAGCCGAGCCAGCTGACCTGGATCGGCGCCGGCTTGTAGGCCATGACCTCGAGCTTGTTGAGGTGGGTCGAGCCGCCGAGCTCGAACAGGATGTCGAGCCCGTCGTCGGCGATCTGCTGTGCGATCTGCGGATCGGACGCCGTCGGCATCAGGCGGAACTGGTCGGCGCGGCCGGCCAGGTGGGTCTGCACGTGGTCGGCCTGGCCGGGGTAGAAGGAGTAGCAGTAGAGCTCGAAACGCGCCCGGTCGTAGCGCTCGATGATCGGCTGGACGAAATAGGTCACCGGGTGGTCGCGCAGGTCGGACGACATCAGCCCGACGCGAATCTTGGTGCGACCGGCGGCGCGCGGCGCGGGCTTGAGCGTCTGGCCGCCCAGGCGCGCGATCACACGGTCGCCCCAGTCGCGGTGGGATCGCACCAGGTTGAGGCGATCCGTCTCGGTGACGACGCGGCCGAGCTGGCTGTGCAGCGCGCCGACGCGGCCGTTGGCGGCCCAGTAGCCCAGCAGCTCGGAGGTGGTTCCAAGCTGCGCCAGGCTGTCGAAATCGACCGTGCGCAGGAACACGGTCTGCAGGTTGTCGGCGATCGGCACCAGCGACTTGCCGAGGGTCAGCGCCTCGCGGGCATAGCGGCTGGCCTCCTCGATGTGCGCGGCCTCGCTGCCGTGGCGGCTGTTGACCAGGCTCCAGCAGAGTTGACCACGAGCATCCAACTGCGTCGGATCGGCGGCGACCGCGCGGCGCAGATAGACGTTGGCCTTCTCGCGGTCGTCGAGCACCCACAAATAGAGGCTGCCGAACGCGACCAGCACGTCGACATTGTCGGGATGCTGCGCGACCAGCGCCTCGTAGAGCGCGATCGCCTCGGGCAGCCGCCCGAGATGGCGCAGCACCTTGGCCTTGTTGATGCGGAAGTGGACGTCGTCGGGGCGGCCGGCGAGCGCGCGCTCGAGCGCGCTCAAGGCCTCGGCGTATTGCTTCAGGTTGTAGTGCAGCGCGGCGCGGTCGGCGGGGATCTGGACGTGGCGCGGGTTGAGGAAGGCCGCGCGCTGGAACGTCGCGAACGCCGCCGTGTAGTCGCCGGCGAGCCCGAGGGCGTTGCCGAGCAGGCGCGCGATCTCGGCGTCCTTGGGCTTGAGCTTGACGGCCTTCTTGAACGCCTCGACCGCGCGCGCACCCTGGCGGCTCTCGTAGAACAGGTTGCCGAGATTGACCCAGGGCGACTCGCCGGCGGTGCCGCTGCGCGCGGCGTGCTCCAGGGTCGCGATCGCAGCCTCCAGCCGGCCCTGGCGGCGCTGCACCACGCCCAGGAGGTTGAGCGCCCGGCCGTCGCGCGGATCCTGCGCCAGCAGAATCTGCGCCTCGCGCTCGGCGCCGGCCAGGTCGCCGGCGCTGAACCGGGCGACCGCCAGATCGAGCCGATGGCCCTTATGCTTGGGATCGCGCTCGACCAGGCGCCCCAGGCAGGTCAGCGCGGTCGCACGGTCGCCGCGCCGGCCCGCCACCCGGGCCGCGGCGGTCAGCGCCGGACCGTCGTCCGGCGCACCCGCGAGCGCCTGCTCGAGCAGGCGGACGGCGGCCGCCAGGTCGCCGGCTTTTTCGCAGCGCAGCGCCTCGCGCACGAGGTCGGCCGGTCCGGTGGGCTCAGGCGGCATGACGCGGGCGTGGGCGGTGGCGGTTTGCGGCCGGAAAAACCTTCACTTCTCACCGCCCTTAAGACAACGAAAAGGATTTGGAAGCAGTTTGAGACAAGCTATTGCTGATGCCGCGATGGCAAGTTACGAGCTTGTTTTTTCACGTTTTCGCCTCCCGGCGGGTGGCCGCCTGACGGACGCGGGATGGGATGCCGGACTCTGAGCCCGACATGAAAACGCCCCGCGCCAAGCTCGCGCCCGATCCGGGCGTCCATCCGTTGGCGCGTCCGTCGACCTACACGATGGGCGCCGACCGCTCGTTGCGCGGCCGGACGCTGATCGGCGCCGGCGTCCTGATCATCGTCGGCGGCGTGGCGCTGCTCGGCTACTACGGCGGCGTGTTCGGCGGCAAGGAGCAGGCCCAGCCGGTCGCCACGCCGTCGGCCGCCCGGACGGCGGCGCCGGACGGTGCGATCACGGTCACCGAACAGCAGATGCAATTGATCAAGCTTGGCCGGGTCGAGGCGCGCAGCTTCTGGGTCGAGAAGACCGCGGTCGGCCAGATCGCCCTCAACGAGGACGTCACGACGCCGGTGTTCACGCCCTACGCCGGGCGCGTCACGCGGCTGTTCGCCAAGCCGGGCGACGCGGTGAACAAGGGCGACCCGCTGTTCGAGATCGACAGCCCCGACCTGGTGCAGGCCGAGTCGACCCTGATCTCGGCCGCCGGGACCTTGCAGAAGGCGCGCAGCCAGCTCGACCTCGCGACTCGCGCGGTGCGGCGCCAGCGCCAGCTGTTCGAAGCCAAGGCGACCGCGCAGAAGGACCTCGACCAGGCCGAGGCCGATTTCCGCGGCGCCGAGACCGACTTCCGCAGCACCACCGGCGCGCTCGCCGCGGCGCAGGACGCGGTGCGGATTTTCGGCAAGACCGACGCCGAGATCAATCGCATCCGCGAGCAGCGCCGCGTCGACTCGACGATGGCGGTGTACTCGCCGATCGGCGGCACCGTGGTCGCGCGCAAGGCCGGCCCGGGGCAATTTGTCCAGCCGTCGAACGCCGACGCGGTCTACACCATCGCCGACCTGACCAAGATGTGGCTGATCGCCAACGTCGGCGAGCTCGACATTCCGTTCGTCCATCTCGGCGACGAGGTCACGGTCAAGGTCGCGGCCTATCCGCAGGAGACCTTCCGGGCCCGGATCACGAATATTGGCGCCGCGGTCGACCCGACGACCCGGCGCATCACGGTGCGCTCCGAGCTCGAGCCCAAGGGCTACATGCTCAAGCCGCAGATGTTCGCGACCTTCCGCATCATCACCGAGGCGGGCCAGCCGACCGCCGCGGTGCCGACCTCGGCGCTGACCCGCGACAGCGAGCGCACCCTGGCGTGGGTCCAGATCGCGCCGCGCCAGTTCGTCATGCGCACGATCCAGCGCGGCGTCGACCAGGAGGGCATGACGCAGGTGCTGTCCGGCCTGACGGCCGGCGAGACCGTCGCCACCGAGGGCGGCGTGTTCCTCAGCAACGTCGAGGCCATCGGCAAGAAATAGCCGCGCGGCAGAACCCGCTGCGCCGCGGAGAAGGCGACCGGGCACGCCGGGCGGTCTGCGGCGGCGGTTGCTGCGACACCGACATGCCGTGGCGCTTGAGGTTGCGGCGCTGGCGCGCCGAGCCGTAGAGATAGAGCTTGCGGGCTTTGGTCATGCCGGCCTTGCGCGCCAGCGGCGGGCACGGCGGCCCGGGGACGACCGGCCGGCGCGGGATTGGGTCGTGGCCCGGGTGGTAGCCGAAGGTCGGCTCCGGCACCGGCGTGGCGGGTGCGGCCGCCTCCGGAGAAGCTTCGGCGGCCAAGGGATCGTCCGTCGCAGCCGGCGGCTCCGGCTCGGGCGGCCTGGAAATGCAGGAAGCATGCAGGCCGTCTTCGCCCTCGCGCGAAACCGGATCGCTCGCGGCCGGATCGGCTGCGGCCGTGGCCGCCGCCGCCGCGCAGGCGGCCTCGGAGCGGGCTCGTTGCGCGGCCCAGTAGGCCGCCTGCTCGGCGCGCCGGGCCGCGGCCTCGGCGTGCGCGGCCTGGCGTTCCGCCGCCGCCGTCTCGGCCGCCGCGCGCTCGGCCGCCGCCTTGTCGCGGGCCACCGTCGCCTTCGCGGTGATCGCCAGCACGTCGCGCGCCGCCGCGGTCACGTCGGCCAGCAGCTTGCGCTCGGTGTCGATCACGTGGGCGGCCTCGACCGCCTCGGTCGGCGTGATGTCGCCGTGCGCCATCGCGGCGAACACCGCCTGGCAGCGCTCGAGCAGCGGCGCGTTGTCGGCGACCGCGATCTCGACCGGCCGGCCGCGCGGTTTGGGGTCGAGCCGGGCGAACAGGAAGCGGCCGTCGACCGGGCTGCCCTCGAGCGCCCGCTCGACCACCTTGCGCATCGCGATCTCGCGCTCGCCGTCGTCGAGCACGCCCTTGAAGCGGGTCGCCCAGTTCAAGGTACCCGGCTTCTTGCCGGCGGGATTGCCCGAGCAGCCGGGCACGAAACGGCCGTGCGCGTCGCGCACGGTCGAGGCGGAGGGGTCGGTCATGGCGGACTCCAGGGGTAGGGTCGGCGTCGACGCCCTATATATTCCCTTCCGGTATCTATTTCAATACCGCCCTGGAGTTTCCACCGTCAGGAATGCCGCGGGCTCGGCCAGGCGGCGGCCGCGAGCCGCTTGAGCGCCGCGGCGTTGGGGCAGAACGCCGCGTAGCCGCGGGTCCGCCCGGCGTCGAGCCAGTGGCGGCAGCGCTTGCCGGCCGGGCAGGTCGTGCAGGTCCAAATCAGGTCGTTGCGCGTGGCGCGATCGGCGATGCGGGATTCGGGCACCCCGAGCCGGGCGAGCATGCGGCGGAACTGGCGCTGGCGCTGCGGGAACCCGCCGAGCAGCCCCGGCAGCTGGGCGCGCGACAACCCGATGTCGTCGAGCGTCGCGCCGAGGATGTGGCGGGCCTCGAGATCGGCGAGCTCGCGGCCGAGCGCGCGCCGGCGGCGGCGATCGTCGAGCGCGCGGGCGAGCCGCCCGAGCAGATCGCCGATCCGCTCGCGCAACCCGTGCACCGGCGGCGGCGCCAGGCGGCCGACGAGATCGTGCGGCGGCGGCGCATCGCGGACTTCGTGGTATGCGGCCTCCAAGCCCGCGGCGTCGAGCCAGGGCCGCCACTGTCCCGGTTGCACGCCGTCGGCCGGGCCGGTTCGATCGAGCATGGGGTTCATCGGATGTCTCCTCGTGAGCCGAGCCGCCGCGCCGCTCAGCGGCGGCGCGGCAAGGCGGCCTCGGCGAGCCGCTTGAAGGCGGCGGCGTTGGGGCAGAACGCGGCGTTGCCGCGGGTTCGTCCGGCATCGAGCCAGGCGCGGCAGCGCTGGCCGGCCGAACACACCGTGCAGCGCCACATCAGGTCGTTGCGCGCGGCGCGATCGGCGATCCGGGATTCGGGCACACCCAGCCGGGCGAGCATGCGACGGAACAGGCGCTGGCGCTGCGGGAAGCCGTCGAGCAGCCCCGGCACCTGGGCGCGCGACAGCCCGATGTCGTCGAGCGTGGCATCGAGCATGTGGCGGCTCTCGAGATCGGCGAGCTCGCGGCCGAGCGCGCGCCGGCGGCGGTGGTCATCGAGCGCGCGCGCGGCGCGGCGCGCCAGGTCGGTGATGCGTGCCGCCAGACCGTGACCCAGCATGGGGGCCTCCCGGCTCACGGGCCGCGGCGCGGCAGCACGTCGAACAGCGCCGCGTTGTCGCAGAACTCGTGGTAGGCGGCATCCCGATCCGGGGCGTCGAGCCAGTCGCGACAGCGCCCGACGGCGGAGCAGCCGAGACAGCTCGCCTCGGCCTCGCGCAGCACCGCGACGACCAGCGGTCCGCGCGTGTCGTCGACGCCGATGCGATCGATCATGCGCACGAACAGCTTGAGGCGCTCCAGCATCGCGTGGATGAGCCGGGGCGGCACGCCGGTGGCGGCATCGCCGCGGGCCAGCTGCTCGAGCAACGCGATGCGCTGGAGCAGCCTGCCGGTGGTATCGATCGCGAGCGCGGCGAGCGTGGCGGACGCGGCGTCGGCGGGTCGATCGAGAGCAGGGGCCATGGGATGTCTCCTCCTTGCCTCGCCTGCCACGACACCGCACGCCATGCGAGCCGGCATTGATCCAGATCAATGCTATCGGACCGACGGTTCCGCCGGGGCTTCGAGTCTCGGTCGGAAATCGCGGCGCGCGGCGCACCGGTTCCGCTATCCTGACATCCCGCCCGTCGCGATCATCCGAGCCTCGCTGTCGATGAAGCTGCCGTGACATCCCTGATCGTCGTCCTGTTCGCGCTCACCTATGTCGGGATGGCGCTCGGGCGCGTCCCCGGGCTGCGCATCGACCGCGCCGGCATCGCCACGATCGCAGCGGTCGTGCTGGTCGCGATCGGTGCGGTGCCGCTCGACGACATCGCCGCCGCGGTGCACTTCCCGACCTTGCTGCTGATGGGCGGGCTCATGATCCTGTCGGCGCGGGTCGGCGCCTCGGGCTTCTACGAGGCGGCCGCGGCGTGGATCGCCCGCCAGGCGGCGCGGCCGCGGCGGCTCTTGGCCGTGACAATTGGCGTCGGGGGTGTGCTGTCCGCCCTGCTGGTCAACGACGTCGTGGTGTTCGCCATGACGCCGCTGCTGTGCACCGGCCTGGCGGCGCGCCAGCTCGACGTGCGGCCGTTCCTGCTCGGCCTCGCCGCTGCGAGCAATGTCGGCTCGGCGGCGACCCTGATCGGCAATCCGCAGAACATCCTGATCGGCCAGGTCGCCCGGCTCGACTTCTGGTCCTACGCCGCGATCGCCGTCGCGCCGGCGGCGCTCGGGCTCGCGATCACGTTCGGCTGCATCGCGCTGGCGTGGCGATCCAGCCTGGCGACCGTCGCGGTGGCCGCGCCGATCACCCCGGCCGTGGTCGATCGCCGGCAGATCGCGCTGTGCGGCGGTGCGCTTGCGGTGCTGCTGGTGCTGTTCGCCACGCCGCTGCCGCGCGAGATCTCGGCGCTGCTGGTCGCCGCCGGCCTGGTGGTCAGCCGCACCCTGCCGAGCCGGCAGCTGCTCGACGAGATCGACCTGCCGCTGCTGATCTTGTTCGCCGCGTTGTTCGTCGCCAACGACGCGTTTGCGCGCACCGGCTTGGCCGAGGACGGGCTGCGCGCGCTGATCGCCCACGGCCTGCTGCCCGATCGACTGGCGCTGTTGGCGCCCTTGACCCTGCTGCTCAGCAACACGATCGGCAACGTGCCCGCGGTGGTCATGATCCTGCAGGTCTGGCACGGCATTCCGCCGGGCACCTTGATCGGCTTGGCGCTGCTCTCGACCCTGGCCGGCAACCTGCTGCTGGTCGGCAGCCTCGCCAACCTGATCGTCGCCGAGCGCGCCGCCCTGGCCGGTGTCCGGCTGACCCTCCGCGATCACGCCAAGGCGGGCGTGCCGATCACCGTGCTCACCATGACGCTCGCCGCCGCCTGGCTGTGGCTCGGCGGCTTCATGGCGCTGTAGAGGGGAGAGCCGCAAAGGCCCAAAGATAGTCGGGAAACACGAAGGCCACGAAGGCCACAAAGGCGGCGAGTACGCGGTTGCGGCGTGGATGGCCGCCGGCGCCGGCCGACGAATCGCCGCGCGAAGCGCGGCAGTCAGCGCCCCGCCGCAGTGCAAGGCTGGGCGTCTTCGTGCCCTTCGTGGCCTTCGTGTTTCCCTGGGCCCTTTGCGTCTTCGCGGCGAATCAGCGGCGGCGGCGACGTACATCACGGCTCGCCGAGGCGCGCCGGGTCGAGCGGGCCGCGCACCACGGCGTCGAGGTCGAGCGTGTCCTCGCCGGGGATGCGCATCACGGTGTAGCGCTCGCCGGGCTCCAGCGGCTTGGTGGCGTCGAGGCCCATCTTGGCGCCGCTGCCGTCGTCGGTGGAGGGATCGAGGCGCGAGCCCTGCGAGCGCGGCATCACGAGCAGATCGCGGTGGGCTTGGAAGCGCGTCGCGACCGCCCACTCGACCTGGCTGGGGTCGTGGACGTCGATGTCGTCGTCGACCACGACCACGTGCTTGACGTCGAAGTGGCTGGAGAACGCCGCGCCGATGACGTTGAAGGCCTCCTCGGGCAGGCGCTTCCTGAGCTTGACGAACAGGTGGTAGCGCGCGACGCCGCCGAGCGACAGATGGACGTCGAGCACGTTGGCGAAGTTGCGCTGCAGGTAGGCGAGGATGGTGGCCTCGCGCGGGATCGCGCCGAGCAGCAGATGCTCCAAGCCGCCCGGCACGATGGTGTGGTAGAGCGGCGCCGCGCGGTGCGTCACCGCAGTGACCTCGACGACCTGGCGCCGGCCCGCCGGCCCGTAATATTTCGGGAACTCGCCGAACGGGCCTTCGAGCTCGCGCAGATGCGGCAGCAGCCGGCCCTCGATGACGATCTCGGCGTCGGCCGGCACGCGCACGGCGTTGGTCAGCGCCTTGACGACGGCGAGCGGCGCGCCGTGCAGCGCGCCGGCGATCTCGAGCTCGTCGCAGTCGAGCGGCACGATCGCCTGCGACGCCAGCAAGGTGAGCGGATCGACGCCGATCGCGATCGCGACGTCCAACGGCTCGCCCGCCTGCTCCGCAGCAGCGTAGAACTGCGAGAGATCGCGCGGCAGGATCAGGATGCCGAGCCGGTCGGGGCCTTGGCGCTGCAGCCGGTTGATCGAGACGTTCTGCTTGCCGGTCTTGGGATTGCGCGCGATCACCAGCCCGGCACTTGGCGGCACGCCGCCTCGGCGGCGCCGACCTCGCGCCACGGCAGCGGCGCCGCGGCGGCGGCACGGAAATGCGCCAGCACATCTGCCGGCGCCACGCCCATCGCCTCGGCGATCCAGGCGCGCGTCGCCAGCACGCCCGAGACCACCGGCATGGTGTGGCCGCCCGGCGTCGGGAAGAAGCTGGCCTGGCGGCCCTCCAGCCGCTTGGCGATCGCCGCCAGGGTGAAGCGCAGGTCGACGCCGGGCGCGATCTCGGCCAGCCGGTCGGTGCGCGCGAGGTGGCCGAGCCAGCCGCGCAGGCTGTCGAACGCGCGGTTGCGCCGGGCGGCGGGGGCATCCATGGCCGGCGAGGCTACACCATCCGGGCGGGCCCGGGACCCCTCGCGCAGCCCTTGCCCGGCCGGCCCGACCGGCGATATGGTCCGGCGCGCTGCCGGGGTAGCTCAGTGGTAGAGCAGCTGATTCGTAATCAGCAGGTCGTCAGTTCAATCCTGACTCCCGGCACCAGCTTTTTCCGCGGGTTTCACGAAGCCGATTGCAGGCGAAGTCGCCAGTCGCGACGCCCCTCGCGTGCAGCGCGCGGCGTTGCCTGCGTCGAACAGATACTGAAGCACGCGCCGAAATTCGACATCACCGTCTTCGGCGAAGAAACGCACGTCAATTACAACCGGATTTTGCTTTCGTCTGTCCTTGCCGGCGAAAAAGCTGCCGACGACATTGTTTTGAACTCTCTCAACTGGTACGACAAAAATCGGATTCAGCTGCGGCTTGGCGTGCGCATCAAGGAAATCGATGCCGCCGCAAAGACCGTCACGGGCGACGACGGTTCCGTCACTCCGTTTGACACACTTCTCCTCGCAAC
>JACQAI010000036.1 GCA_016195115.1 Pseudomonadota bacterium | reverse complement strand
GACGGCGACGCGGAACAGGCTCTGGAACAGTCCCGTCGGCACGCGACTCAGCGCGGCGCGGATGTCGGTGACGCGTGCCAACGGCGGCGGGCGCGTCGCGCTCGAGACCATGTCGCTCACCATGGGGATCTCCTTTCGCTTGCGATCAGTCGGCGGGGCGGGGTTCGGGCGACGGCGCCCACAACCTGACGACGAGGCGGTCGGCGAACAGCTGGCTGAGGCCGAGCGCGAGATCGAACAGCGGGTCGACCGCGAGCGCGCTCGCCGTGGCGTCACCCAGCCGGAGCCCGAGCGCCAGCGCGCGGCGGAAAGTGAAGCGCGCCTCCTCCAAGGTCGTGACCTCGACGCGCGGGCCGGCCACGCCGTCGAGCAGCCGGCGCACCTGCACGAAGCCCGGCCGATCGTCGAGTGCCAGCGCGCCGTCCCGGTCGGGTTGATTGGCCATCCAGATCGCGTCGACCGGCCAGGTCGACGCCAGAAACCGCAGCGCCGGGTCGAGCACGAGCTGGACGGCGCCGATCTGATCGGGCTGGAGGCCAGCCAGGCTGTCGAGGTCGATCGCGTCGGCACGCGGCGCGCCGAGCATGTCGACGATCGCCCACTCGAGCCGCGCGACGTCGCCCAGATAGGGCAGCGTGCGTGCCGGCTCGAAACGCTCGAGGAAGCGTGAGAAACGCGCGCCGAACTCGCCCAGGCACGGCGACGTCGGCGGCAGCTCGCGGATGAACTGATGCGCCGCGCATCGGCATCGCCGCTCAGCAGCGCGTCGCGGAAACGCGTCTGGAGCTCATGCAGCATCGACAATCTCCCGCGGCGCCGGCCGGGCGACGCGATCGGCCTTGGCGGCCTCGGCGCACAGCACCGGCAGCTCCGGGATGTTGGAGTCCCATTCGATCAAGGTCGGCACGTGCCCGAAGCGGGCGAGCGCGCGGCGGTAAAGGCTCCAGACCGGATCGGCCACCGGGCTGCCGTGATCGTCGATCAGCACCTCGGCGCCGTCGGCCCGGTTGCGGCTGTGGCCGGCGAGATGGATCTCCGCGACGGCGTCGCGCGGCAGCGCCTTGAGATAGGCGACCGGATCGAAGCCGAGATTGTGGGCGCTGACCTGGACGTTGTTGACGTCGCACAGCAGGCGGCAGCCGGTGCGCGCAACCAGCGCCGCGAGGAACTCGGGCTCGGATAGGGTCGACTGCGTGAACGCGAGATAGCTCGAGGGATTCTCGACCAGCAGCGGCCGGCGCAGCGCCTCCTGCACGTGGTCGACGTGCCGGCTGACCAGCGCCAGCGACTCCTCGGTCAGCGGCAGCGGCAGCAGGTCATTGAGGAAGGCGCCGCCCATCGTGCTCCACGACAGATGGTCGGACACCAGCACCGGCTCGAGCCGCGCCACGAGCGCGCCGAGGCGCCGCAGGTGGCGCCGGTCGATGCCGTCGGCGCTGCCGAGCGACAGGCCGACCGCATGCAGGCTGATCGGATAGTCGGCGCGCAGCGCCTCGACGGTGGCGAGCGCGCTGCCGCCGATCAGCACATTCTCAGGATGGATCTCGAGCCAGCCGACCGCCGGACGATCGGCCAGGACCGCCGCGTAGTGCGGCGCCCGCAAGCCAATGCCGGCGCGCCGGTTGACGACATCGGCGATGGTCTGGTGCGGTGTCATGGCGATCGTCCGTCGATCCGGGGGCTTACTTCTTCACCGCCAGGCTGCCGCCGGCGATCTTGGCGCAGGTGCCGGCGGGCACGTACAGCCAGGCATCCGCCTGCATGTCGCGCTTCGAGGTGCCGGCGCACGACGTGTTGGCGGTCTGGCAATCGTTGCTGCCCGCCTTGGCGACGCCGTAGCACTTCTCCGACTTGAAGGCGGGCTCGGCGGCCGGTCCGGCATTCGCCATGCTCGGCAGGGCGAGGGCCGCGGCGACCGCCGAGGCCAGGAACAAGGACGAGGTCTTGATCACGATGCTCTCCTTCGTCTTGCAAGAGTGACGGCTCATCGGGTGGTCAGCCCGCAAATACGGGCGCAGTGTGCCGGGCTCGGCGGCCGTCGGGAAATACCGAGCCGGCATGGTTTCGATAGGGGCGGATCATTCGCGTTGATGTCAGGCGAGGACGGCGAGATCGATCGGGTGCTCGACACCAGCTACGGCGGCCTGATCGAGGCGGATGCGCCGGGAGGGCTCACGATAGCTCTGTGTCAACGCGAGGGCGTAGCTATCGGCGGTGGTCAGCCCGACCGTCTTGGCGACCTTGTTGTGCTTCTCGAGCTTGGCCGCGAGGTTCACGGCGTCGCCGATCACGGTGTACTCCAGGCGAGTCGAGTCGCCGACGGCCCCGAACACGACCTTGCCCGTCGCTAGGCCGATGCCGATCGCCGGGGCCGCCTGTCCGGTGGCGACGCGCGCGGCGCGCCAGAGTGCGGCCGCCGCGAGCACGTCGTCGACCGCGCGTAGCGCGTTGGCGGCGTAGGTCGGATCGGGTCGCGCCGCACCGAAGCTCGCCATGATGCCGTCGCCCAGGAACTTGTCGAGCGTGCCGCCGTGGCGCGCGATCGCCGGCACCATCCGGGACTGATAGTCGGCAAGCAGGGCCATCAGGGCGTTCGGCTCAAGGTCGCGGCTGAGCGGCGTGAAGCCGCGCAGATCGATGAACAGGATGGCGGCGTCGCGCAGCTCGCCCTGCCCCGGCTGGATCAGCATGTCGGCGCCGGTGATGCGGCGCGCCACCTCGGGCGCGAAGAACCGCTTGAGATCCATCGCGGCGGCGCCCTCGCTGACCGCTCGGAACATGGTGCCGCGTGCCCGCGCGAGCGCCAGCGCCAGGATTGCGGTCACCATCAGGATCGACACGATCTTGTCGAACTCGCCGCCGAGCAGGATGCTCGCCGAGGTCATGTACGTGACGTAGTCCCGCGTGATCGGCATGCCCGCAGAATCGGCGAGCGCCGCGTAGGCGAGCAGGACCAGCCAGCCGGCGGCCGCGACCACCCCGGCCAGGGCGACGTAGCGCGCCTCGAAGCGCAACGCACGCAAGGCGATGAAGATGAACACGTAGAGCAGGGTCGGCGCCTTCAGATAGAAGGCCGGCGGCTGGTTGTACTGGATGTGGAAGCTCCAGACCGCGACCATCAGCACCGTCATGTCGATCACCACCGAGGCGGTGAGCAGCCAACCGGGCAGCGGCCCGCGGTAGGCGGCGGCCAGGCGCGCTACGGTGAACACGAACCAAGCGCCGAGCGCCCACGGCACCGGCGCGAACGGCACGTCCATCATGAAGGTCTTGGGCGACAGCGCGTAGAGCACGGCGAAGGTCAGCAGGATTGTGAGCTGGACCCAGCCGATCAGCTGCTCCGCGCGCTGCTGCTCGAACCGGATGGCACGCGCCACGCGCTCGGGCAGGTCCGACAGCGGCCGCGCCGCCGGGAAGATCCGGCCGAGCAGGCCGGGCGCGCTGGCTTGTGCCGGAACGGTCATGGGTTCGTCCCCAGAGCTAGGTCGCAGCGATGTCCTTGGTTGGTTCGACGCCGACGGGCACGACGTTACCGCCGATCTTCAGCCTGCCCTTCATCCTTCGGCCATCACCTCGCCGCGGGTGGCCTCGTGGAGGATGAAGCCTTCGAGCGGATCGAACTGATGCGTCCAGGGCGACCGTGCCAGCACCCGCACGGTGTTGCGGTAGCCGGCATCCCAGCGCGAGGCGATGCCCGCGGGGCTGAAGTCGATGTCCTTGGTGTGGTCTTCGCCGTCGAGCGGCGGCGCCAACAGGCGGACGACGTGCATCCGGGTCAGGCAGCCATAGGCGGCGAGCCCCCGGACGTCGGGCTTGGCGCGCTCGGCGTCGGGCAGCTTGCGGGCCAATTCGGCGATCACGTGACGCAGCTTGTGGATCTGCTTCTGCCGGGCGATATGGCTGGCGGCGCGGCTCGAGTACTGCAGGTCCTTCTGACGGCTCGTGACGCGCGCGATGGTGTCGGGCTCGGGGCCGTTGGGGCTCCAAACGTGCACCGCGAACACCAGGCCGCTGCGCCGCGGGTTGTCGTCGAACACCGCCTCGACGGGCGTGTTGGAGAGGATGCCGCCGTCCCAATAGAGCTCGCCGTCGATGCGAACGGCGGGGAACGCCGGCGGCAACGCACCCGAGGCCATGACGTGACGCACCGTGATCGGCGTCTCGCGGCTGTCGAAATAATGCATCTGGCCGGACTGGACATTGGCCGCGCCGACCGTGATGCGCGGCGCGCCGGCGTTGAGCGCGATCGGATCGATCAGGTCGCCGAGCGTCTCTTCGAGGGGTTTGGTCGAATAGTAGCCGGCGGTCTCGGCGCCGAGCGGCATCTGCGCCCCGAGAAACGCCCACGGGTTCGGCTGGAAGAATGCCGGCAGACCGGTTGCGACCGTGATGGCGTTGGCGGCCTGGACGCCGAAGCCCGGGATCGCGCCGGCCATCCGGGCGAGCGGGCCGTGGGTCATCCGCCGCCAGAATTCCCGCATGCGCGGCAGACGGTCTGCCGGTGCGTTGCCGGCGATCAGGCTGGCGTTGATCGCACCGATCGAGGTGCCGATCACCCAGTCAGGCTCGATGCCAGCCTCGTCCAGCGCCTGATAGACGCCGGCCTGATAGGCGCCGAGGGCGCCGCCACCTTGGAACACCAGCACCACCTGGCCGACGGCGGCCTTGTCGAGATCGGCCGCCCGCGCGGCCTTGGCGTGCTTGCTGCGGCGTTCGAGCGTCTGGGTATCCATGGCGTCGATGACCTCTCGTCGTTGGACGTCGTTCCAGCCGGCATGCTGGACCGGGCCTGGTCGCGCGGGAAATGCCGAGCCCACATGGTTTCGATGATGGGGCGTTATCGGCGGGGGCGGCCGAGCCGGCCCTTGCGGCGCTCCCACGCGGCGGTCGAAGCGGAGCGGCCGATCGAGACCTCGACGTTGGGTAACATTCTCGCGCTCACCAACGAAGATCTCGCCCACAGCGCGTCGGCCCCTTGGTCGGCGGCAGCGAAGATGGCGAGGGTTCGGCGATGCCTGACGGATCAGATGCGATGCGGAACAGGAGGCCATCCGTCGGCGCGACGCCAAATGCTGGGCTGGCGGACGCCGCGACAGCGACGAACCAAGGATCGATGCGCGCGACGGCGCTTCATGCGTATGACGATACGCTGCACGCCGGCGAAAGGGGCGCGCATCGCCTCGATATTCTCGTCTCGACTCCCAGAGCGCCGAGGAAGATGGCGTCGATACCAGTGAACGGAACCGTGCCGGGATCCGATGTCTCGCGCGTGGTCCACGAGGTCGGAAGACCCTATCAGACCAGCTTCAAGTTCGGTTTCGGCTTTACGGCCGGAGCATGGACCTTCCGCGCGATCGTCCAGACGATCGTAGGTGCCGCACTGCTCATCCTGATCATGCGGTTGTTATCGTCGGTCATCGGGTGAGGAGACCGCGCGCGCGAAAGACCGTGCCAGTGCGCCATATCTCCTGATCAGCTCCGCGGCGCGGTCGTACGACATCGTCAGATCACCTGGTCCATGAGGGCGACCTCCTGAACCTACCGTCCGATCAGTCGGATGCGGCGTTGCTGCGCCAACGACCGCGGCGGCGGAAAATGCCCGTCCCTCATGGTTTCGATGAGCGCTTGCTATTGGCGCCAGCGGCCTGGTCGCCGGCACACTGGCGACGTACCACCACGGGAGGCCGCGTCATCATGGATAGGATCGCGCAATGCCATTGCGGCGCGCTGCGGATAACCGCCACGGGCGCCCCTGAGTGGGTCAATGCCTGTCATTGCAAGGCATGTCAGCGCCGCACCGGCGCGGTCGTCCACTCCGGCGCCTATTTCACGCGCTCGCGCGTCACCATCGCGGGCGCCGCCAAGACCTTCGCCCGGCCGGCCGACAGCGGCTACCGGATCAGCTTCCATTTCTGCCCGGAATGCGGCTCGAACGTCTATTGGCAGGCCGGCCGGTTCCCGGACCATATCGGCATCGCGGTCGGCGCGTTCGCCGATCCGACGTTTCCGCCGCCCGCCTTCTCGGTCTGGGAGGAATCCAAGCACGCCTGGCTCGGGCTCGGCTGCGAGCTCGAGCGCTTCGTGCAAGGGCGAACCGGGTCGCCGCTCGGCAAACCGGCCGCGTAGGCCGATCGCCCGGGATGCCGGCCGTTTATGGTTTCCATGCCGTCGTGTTATTGGCTTCCGTCGAGGGTCCCGGTCTAGCATCCGCGCACGCTTGGAAGCACGCTCGCCGCGATCCCGGAGTAGGCATGGAGCTCCACCAGGTCCGTTATTTCCTGAGCTTGGCGCAGACGCTGAACTTCACGCGTGCGGCCGACGCCTGCAATGTGACCCAGCCGGCCCTGACCCGCGCGATCCAGCGCCTCGAAGACGAGCTCGGCGGCCCCCTGCTCCATCGCGAGCGGAATCTGACCCAGCTCACCGACCTCGGCCGCACCGTGCTGCCCCTGCTCGAGCAGACCTATGCCGCGGCGCTCGCCGCCAAGGAGCAAGCCGCGGCCTTCAAGCGCCGCGACGCCGCGCCGATCCGGCTCGGCCTCGGCGCGTCGATCTCGGCCGGCGTGATCGCGCCGGTGCTGACCGAGATGCAGCAGCGCATCAAGGGCCTCGAGCTGATGCTGCAGCACGCGCCAACCGACATGCTGGTCGAGCAGCTGCTCAATTCCCAACTCGACGTCGCCGTGCTGGTCGAGCCCGAGAAGCTGCCCGAGCGGCTCAACCGCTGGCCGGTTCTCACCGAGCGTTACGTCGTGATCTGCGCGCGCGGCCATCGCCTGGCCAACCACGAGACGGTGCCCGTGAGCGCGCTGCAGGACGAAAGCCTGCTGAGCCGCGCCAACGCGAGCTGTGATTTCGGCCGCATCCTTGAGCGCCTCGCCGCTGCCGCCGGATTCAAGCCGCAGATCCGCCACACCGCCTCGAGCGAGGACCACATCCAGACCATGGTCGCGGCCTCGATGGGCATCGCGCTCTCGGCGGAGCGCCAGCCGCTGGCGGCGGGCGTGATCGCCAAGCCGCTCGCCGACGAGGCAGCGGCGCGCAACATCCTGCTCGTGACCGCAGCAGGTCGCCCGCAGGGCCCCGCCGTCACCGCGTTCGTCAAGCTGGTGCGCGCGCGCGACTGGGGCGCGCCGCCATGACCGCCGGTCATCGATTTCATGCGCCGCACGGCCTGGACGGCTCGCCCAAGTGCCACGATGTTGTCGCTAGAGAGGGCGTTTCTCGCCCCGGCATCAAGAGGATGAGATGTCACTGAAAGACAAGCTCGACGAAATTCGTGCCAAGGGCCATCAGGACGTCGCCGTGAAGGCGGCAGTCGAAAGCGTCGTCGGAACGTTGCGCCAAGCCGAGAGCGCTGCCAATGCACTGAAAGTCGGCGATCCGATGCCCGCCTTCGTGCTGCCCAACGCCGAAGGCCGATTGATCGCGTCGGACGAGCTGCTAACGCGCGGCCCGCTGGTCGTCAGCTTCTTCCGCGGCGATTGGTGCCCGTATTGCCGCACCATGCTGCAGACTTACGAAGCCTCGCTGCCGGCGATCGCCGGCGCCGGCGGCCAGCTGGTGGCGATCTCGCCCGACACCAGCAGCCTGCCGTCCGTCACCAAGCACAAGTTCGGGCTGCACTTCGAGGTGCTGTCCGATCCCGACAGCGCCGTCACCCTGCAGTTCGGCGTGATGTTCCGCGCGCCCGAGGCCTATCGCGACCTGCTGAAAAGTCGCGGCATCGATCTCGCCGACCGCCACGGCAACGAGGGTTGGTTCATTCCGATCCCGGCGACCTTCGTGGTCGATCAGACCGGTACGATCCGGTACGCCTTCACCGACATCGACTTCACCTACCGCGCCGAGCCTGACGCCATCGTCGCGGCGCTGCGCGCGCTACGCGGCCGGAAATAGCCGGCCCGTGACCGCCCGGCGACCATTCCGTTACGAGCTTGAGGGCGCGACCTGGCCGGCGCTCGTCCGGCTCGACTGGCCCGACAGTTCGACGCACGGCAAGTCGCCCCCGAGCAGGCGAAGGAGGCAGCGATGAGCGAGCCCGACACCATGACCCGGTTCGAGGTCATCTTCGACGCCGAAGGCATCAACGCACACAAGTTCCGCAACGACGTCACGGTGCACAAGCATCCGCCGCACCCCGCGACGGTCGAGCTGCCGACCGACGAAGGCCCCAAGCACGGCGGCGACGGCACCGCCCCCTATCCGCTGGCATACTTCGCGAGCGGGCTGACCGCCTGCACGATGACGCAGCTGCGCGCCTTCTCGAAGCGGCTCGGCATCACGATCGGCACCGTCAGGGTCAAGACGCGCTGCCATTGGCAAGGCGAGCAGCGCGGCGGCGCGCCCTACGAGAGCGCGCCGGTGGCCTTCACGATGGACATCGACCTCGGCAGCGACGCACCCGAGAGCGACCAGCGGCGCCTGGTGGCGGCGGCGCAAAAAGGCTGCTTCGTCGAGCAGTCCCTGAAGCCCGGCCTGGTCGCGCACCGGCTCAAGATCGGCGAGCGCTGGATCGCCGTCTGATGCTGTCCGCCCGCTCCCTCGCCGTGCCCGACTCGCGGCTCGCCGCCGTGCTGCTGGCGCTACGGCTCTCGCTTGGCGCCTTTCTCTTTCAGTGGGGCCTCGAGAAGCTCGTCGCCCCGAACCTGTCGGCCGCCATCGGCAAACGGTTCTACAGCGTCGACCTCTCGGGTGCCGTGATCACGGCAACCGGCGTCGCCGAGCTCGCGCTCAGCGCCGCCCTGCTGCTCGGTTTGTGGCGCCGGCCGACCTACGCCATCGCGACCGTGATTCATCTCGTGTCAGTCCTGGTCTCCTGGCAGCAGCTCCTCGATCCTTTCAAACAGGGCAATCACCTGTTCGCGGCGAGCGTGCCCGTGCTCGTCGGGTTCGTCGCCCTTTACGTTCTGCGCGACCGCGATCGCTACTCGATCGACGGCATGCGCGGCGCGTCGAGCGCCTAGCCACGACGCGGGAACGAAGGAGATAGTAATGGTTCGACTGACCGACCTGCCGCCGGCTCAAGCCAAGCGCTATGCCGAACTCGAATGCCCGAACTTCGAGACCACGCCCTGGGCGACCGGACCGGCGCTGGCGCAGCGCCGTGTCGCGATCGTCGCGTCGGCCGGACTGGTGGTGCGCGGCGAAAAGCCGTTCCGCGGCGGCGACGGCGATTTTCGCGCGATCCCATCGACCATCCGCTCCGACCAGCTGCTGTTTAGCCACATCTCGATCAATCTCGACCGCACCGGGTTCCAGGAGGACTGGAACGTCGTCTTCCCGCTCGACCGGTTGAACGAGCTGGCCGCCGACGGCACCATCGGCTCGGTCGCGGCAACACACTATTCCTTCATGGGCGCGACCGATCCCAAGCTGATGGCCGAGCACGCACGCACCGTCGCGGGCCGTCTCAAGCAGGACCGCATCGACGCCGTGCTGTTGTCGCCGGTCTGACCGCTGTGCACGCGCGCCGTGAGCGCGCTCGGCCACTATCTCGAGACCGAAGGCGTTCCGACCGTTGCAATCAGCCTGGTGCGGCCGCAGACCGAGCGCACCCGGCCGCCGCGCGCCCTGTGGGTGCCGTTCGAGCTCGGCCGCCCCTTCGGACCGCCGAACGATCCCGCCTTTCAGAAGCGCGTCGTCCTAGCGGCGCTGCGCCTGCTTGAGGCGCCGCGCGGCCCGGTCCTGATCGAGGACTTTGTCGACGACGATCCGCGCGCGCGCCCCGACCCGGCGTGGCGGCCGCCCGTGGCGGCGACGGTTCCCGCCGGCGCCGCGGCGGCCCTCGCCAGCGAGCTCGAGGTCGAAGCGCCGCTGCTGGCGCGCGCCTACGACACCGCACGGGCGGCGCGCGCCGGGCGCACCACGGTCGGCCTCAGCGGTCTGCGGCTCGACGCCGCGGTGCGCTACATCGCCGACTTCCTGCGCGGCAAGCCAATGACAAGCCCGGTCGCCGACGTCTCGGCGGCGCTGCTCCTGCGCTGGGCGGCTGACGACCTCAAGGCGTACTACACCGAGGCGGCCGCCGCGGAGGGCGGTAAACCGTCGAGCCGCCAGATCGGCGACTGGTTCTGGAACCAGACCGCCGCCGGCGCAGCGCTCCAAACGCTGCGCGCGCAGCACCTCGCCAGCCCCGACGACCGCCTGAAGCTGATCGCCACCATGTTCCTGGTTCCCGGCGCCCGCGTGCCACCGTCCGCGTGAACCGCCGGGGCAACGGATGGTGCGGTTTTTGCGAGCCCGGGGGCAGTGGAACAATCCGATGAGGGCATGAGGCATCCCTTCCTGCTGCGCGCCTGGCTCGGCGCGGCGCTGTCCCTGGGCGTCGCCCTGCTGCTGACCGAGGCGCGCGATTCGCTGCTGCTGCTGGCCTCCCTTGGCGGCTCGTGCGTCATCCTGTTCGGCAGTCCTGACGGCGACATGGCGCAGCCGCGCAGCTTGTTCGGCGGCCATCTGGTCGGCACGCTCAGCGGCCTCGTCTTCTTCCACGCCTTCGGCCCGGGCTGGTGGGTGATGGCATCGGCGATGGCAAGCGCATTGGTCGTCATGCTGCTGACCGACACGATCCATTCACCGGCCGGCGCCGATCCCCTGATCGTGATCGCCGATCACGCGTCGTGGAACTTCCTGTGGAACCCGGTGGCGATCGGCGTCGCTGTGCTGTTCGTCGGTGCGCTGCTCGCCAACAATCTCAGGACCGAGAAGCGCTATCCGCGGCGGTGGTGGTGAACCGTCATCATCCGTCCGTAACCTCGGCACGGGCCCGGCCGAACCACCCAGATGGATTGGACGGCGGTCCTTCAATCGGGGAGAGCAGACAATGATCAGGATGGCCAGGGCACGGATCGTCGGGGTAGCCATTGCCGCGCTCGCGATCGGCCAGATAACGTCCGCGCGCGCCGCCGACAAGCTCCATTTCGCGGTCGGGCCGCTGTTGCCGACGGCCTCCGAGACCACCAAGGCCTGGGATCCGTTCTTCAAGCATCTCGCCGCCAAGCTCGATGCGCCCTACGACCTCGTCGCGACCACCGATTGGGCTGGGGTCGCGGTGGCGCTGGCCAACAGCCAGATCGATGTCGCCTGGATGGGCCCGTGGGGCTATATCCTGGCCAACGACGACAGCGGCGCCCAGGCGATCGCCACGGCGAAATACGACGGCAAGCCGATCTACTACGCGATCGTGATCGCGCGGCCGGATCTCAAGGTTGCGACCTGGCCGGATGACGGCAAAGGCCTTCGCATGGCGTTCGCCGATGCCGGCTCGACCTCGGGCTGGCTGATTCCGACCTGGTGGTTCAAGTCGCGCGGCATCGACCCGCGCACCTATTTCAAATACCGCGACGGCAATACCCACGCCGCCAACGAAATCGCGGTTGCCAACGGCCAAACCGATTTCGCCACCGACTTCGACCGCAACCGCAACAGCATGATCGAGCGCGGGGCCATCGCGGCCGACGCCACCAAGATCGTCTGGACGTCCGACCCGCTGCCCAACGACGCGATCGCGGTGCGTAAGGGCTTCAATCCGGCACTGGCGAAACGCATCCAGGACATCCTGGTCGCGATCGACGCGGATACCGCCAAAGCCATCCTGCCGACGCACTACACCGGCTTCGTGGCGGCGACCCACGACAGTTACAAGCTCATCGAGCAGGCTGGCGTGACCGTCGGGCGCCTGAAGCCCCGCTAGACCCGCGTGCGCGACGCCGCGTTCCTCTACCCCGAGCCCCGGATCTCGTGGCGCTCGGGGCGGCGGCTGCGCTTCCTGGCGGTGCTGCTCGCGATCGCGGCGCTGTACGCGGTCAGCTTCGATCTGGCGCAGGTCGACCCGGCGCGACTGTGGAGCGGCCTGCCGCGGCTGGCCCATTGGGCGGCCAAGGCCTGGCCGCCCGATGTCAGCGAGCTCGACCGGCTGCTGCTGCGCGCCGGCGAGACCTTGGCGATGGCGACCATCGGCACCACCTTCGCGGCGCTGCTCGCGGTACCGCTGTGCATCGTCGCCGCCCGCAACACCACCCCGAGCCGCCTGCTCTACGCGCCGACGCGCTGGCTGCTCGACTCGCTGCGCGGGGTCGACTCGTTCGTGTTCGCGCTGATCTTCGTCGCCGCGGTCGGGCTCGGGCCGTTTGCGGGCGTCCTCGGTGTCGCGCTGCACAGCGCCGGCTCGATCGCCAAGCTGTGGTCCGAGGCGATCGAGTCGGCGGCGCCCGAGCCGCTCGATGCCGTGCGGATGACCGGCGCGCAACGGCTCAAGATCATCAGCTACGCCCTGCTGCCCGACGTAATGCCATCGCTCGCCTCGGTCGCGCTCTATATGTGGGAGTTCAACGTCCGCTCGTCGACCGTGCTCGGCGTGGTCGGCGCCGGCGGCATCGGCCAGGAGCTCAAGAACAGCGTCGATCTGCTGCTGTTCCCACGGCTGTTCACCATCCTGCTCATCATCCTCGTCATGGTCACGATGATCGACCAGCTCAGCGCCTGGCTGCGCCGGAGGCTGGTGTGACCGCCGATGCCACGCCCGTGCTGCGCGTCGACGGCCTGGCCAAGCGATATGGCGCGCCGGTGTTGTCGGACGTGTCGCTCGCGGTCGCGCCCGGCGAGGTCGTCGCGCTGGTCGGTGCCAGCGGCGCCGGCAAGACCACGCTGTTCCGCTGCATCACGCGCCTGACCGAGCCCGACACGGGCGAGATCGTGATCGGCGGGCGCGCGCTGCACGGCGCCAGCGGGGCCGAGCTGGCGCTCGCGCGCCGCGAGATCGGCCTGGTGTTCCAACAATTCAACCTGATCCGTCGGCTCGACGCCGTCCACAACGTGCTCGCCGGACGGCTCGGCCACGTGCCGCTGTGGCGCGTGGTAGCGCGGCGCTTCGCCCGCGCCGACCGCCAGCGCGCGCTGGCGGCGCTCGATCGGGTCGGGTTGCTGGCGCAGGCCTATCAGCGCGCCGACAGTCTGTCGGGCGGCCAGCAGCAGCGCGTCGCGATCGCGCGCGTGCTGGCGCAGGAGAGCCGCGTGATCTTGGCCGACGAGCCGGTTGCCAGCCTCGATGCCGCGAACGCGCGCGCGGTGCTGTCGCTGTTTCGCGAGATCGCGCGCGAGCGCGGCATCGCGGTGCTGTGCAGCCTGCACCAGCTCGACATCGCGGCGCTCTATGCCGATCGCGTGATCGGGCTGGCCTCCGGGCGCCTGGTGGTCAACCGCTCGGCCCGCGACTTCAGCCACGCCGACCGGATCAAGCTGTTCGGCGTCGGCTGAAACTCACTCATAGCGCTGCTGCGCCCACGGATCGCCGCGGCGGTGGTAGCCGCGGGCTTCCCAGTAGCCGGGCACGTCGCGGTCGGTGAACCAGACGTGGCGCAGCCACTTGGCGCTCTTCCAGAAATACAGCTTGGGCAACACCAGGCGCACCGGGCCGCCGTGGGCGCGGGTCAGCTTCTGGCCCTCCCAGTGGGTTGCGAGCAGCACGTCGTCGCCGGAGAAATCCTCGAGCGGCACCGCCGTGGCGTAGCTGTCGAAGCTGCGCAGGATGACGAAGCGCGCGTCGAACCGTGGCCGCACCAGCGCGAGCAGGATCTTGGTCGCCACGCCGGTCCAGCGATTGTCGTAACGCGACCAGGCGGTCACGCAGTGGATGTCCGACTGGCTCTCGAAGCGCGGCAGGCGCTGCAGGGCGTCCCACGTCAAGGTCAGGGGACGGTCGACCAGCCCGCCGACGGTGAGCTGCCAGTCGCGCGGCATCAGGTTGGGCTGCGTGCCGAGATCGAGCACCGGCCAGTCCTTGACCAGGCGCTGGCCCGGCGGCAGGCGTCGGCGCTCGACCGGCGCCGGCACCAAGAGGCGCCCCTCGCGCGCCCAACGCACTTTGCTGTCGATCAATTTTTGACGCATCGCGGCCTCGCGCGGGACATGTGCCTCCGGTTCGCCGGAGCCGGCGCAAAGGTTGCGGGCGGCTGATAACCGGGCGCTATCGATTCAAGAGCCACTCGGCATTTCTCCGCCGCGCCCGCCGCTTCGATGATGCGCCCTGAAGCCGTGGCCATGCGGGTGACGGCGTACCAAGCAAAGGAGACAGAAGCCATGATCATGAATACCGTCAAGACCGCCGCGCTCGCCGCCGCGCTCTCGCTCGGCGCCACCGCGGCGTTCGCCGGCGGCTGCCCCGCCGACAAGGTGGTGGCGTCCGGCAAGGGCCAACAGCCCGGCGCGACGATGCCCCAGGGCGTCACCGACATGGTGATCGCCTCGACCGATCTCGCGAAGGAGCCGGCGAACATCAAGGGCCGCCAGTTCCGCCTGCGCCGGCTCGAGGTGCAGCCCGGCGGCGTCGTGCCGTGGCACAGCCATGGCGACCGCCCGGCGATCATCTACATCGTCAGCGGCGAGATCGTCGAGTACGCCAGCACCTGTGCGGTGCCGATCGTGCACAAGGCCGGCGACTCGACGCCCGAGCGCAGCGCGACGTCGCACTGGTGGAAGAACCTCGGCACCACCCCGGTGGTGCTGCTGTCGGCCGATCTGCTCCACGACGCCAAAGACGAGCACATGATGTAAGCCGCGTCGCGTGCGGCGGCCGC
Organism: Pseudomonadota bacterium; assembly: GCA_016195115.1. Lineage (GTDB taxonomy): Bacteria > Pseudomonadota > Alphaproteobacteria > Elsterales > Elsteraceae > JACQAI01. The sequence goes on along the minus strand of JACQAI010000036.1, from coordinate 2,011 downwards.
ATCGATCGGTCGCCGCATACGAGCGTTTCCCGCCCTCACGCAATCCAGGTCCGCCATGACCAGCACCTTCGCCCCGACCATCGCCGCGCCGCATCACGCCACCACCGTGCTGCTGCGCGCCGTGGTGATCGGCCTGATCGCCTTCCTGACCCTGGTCGATCTCTTTGCCACCCAGGCGATCCTGCCGTCGCTGGTGCGCGCCTATCAGGTCAGCCCGGCGATGATGGCATTTGCCGTCAACGCCAGCACGATCGGCATGGCCGCGGCTGGGCTGATCGTCGCTCTGCTCAGCCGCCGCATCGATCGCCGGCGCGGCATCCTGGTGGCCCTGACGTTGCTCGCGATCCCGACCTACCTGCTGTCGACCATGCCGAACCTGACCGTGTTCACCATGCTGCGCATCGCCCAGGGCGTGTGCATGTCGTCGGCCTTCACCTTGACGCTCGCCTATCTGGCCGAGCACTGCAGCGCCCAGGATGCCGCCGGCGCCGCGGCCGCCTACATTACCGGCAACGTCGCGAGCAACCTGTTCGGCCGGCTGTTGTCGGCCGCGGTTGCCGACCATCTCGGGCTCGAGACCAACTTCCAGCTGTTCGCGCTGATGAACCTGTCGGGCGCCGTGCTGGTGTTCTTCGGCCTGCAGCGCGCCCTGCCGATAATGGCGGTCAGCGCCGCGGCGCGCTCGGCGCTGGCGGTGTGGCGCGAGCACCTTGCCAACCGCGCGCTGCGCGCCAGCTTCGCGATCGGCTTCCTGATCCTGTTCGCCTTCATCGGCACCTTCACCTACGTCAATTTCGTGCTGGTTCGCGCGCCGTTCGACCTCGCGCCGATGAGCCTCGGCTTGGTCTACTTCGTGTTCCTGCCGTCGATCGTGACGACGCCGCTCGCCGGCGGCGTGGCGCGGCGCCTGGGCACGCGCCCGACGTTTTGGGGCGCATTGGCACTCGCCGGCCTCGGCCTGTCGCTGCTCCTGATGCCGTTCCTCGCCGCGGTGCTGGCCGGCCTCGCCCTGGTCGGCGTCGGGACGTTCTTGGCGCAAGCGGCGGCGACCGGCTTCGTCGGCCGCGCGGCCACCACCGACCGTGGCTCGGCCAGCGGCATCTACCTGGCCTGCTATTTCTTCGGCGGGCTGGTCGGCAGCCTGGTGCTCGGCCAGGTGTTCGACCGGCTCGGCTGGACCGCCTGCGTCGCCGGCATCGCGCTGGCGCTGGCGCTGGCCGCGCTGCTCGCGGTGCGCCTGCGGCTGCCGTCTGCCCACGCCTGATGGCGCGGCGACCGGTGGGCGGCGCGATTTGCCCCTAGCCGAAGCGCGTTCGATGGCTAGGATAGGGGCCGTGCCGGCCGACGGCCGCCCGCGGGCGGCGCGTCAGGGAAATCCGATGCCCGACCTCGACGCCAACAACATCACCCAGACGGTCCTCGAGACGTTCGGCAAGTGCGACGACCCGCGCTTCAAGCAGATCATCTCGACCGTGGTGCGCCATCTCCACGCCTGCGCGCGCGAGCTCAAGCTGACGCCGGAGGAATGGCTGCAGGCGATCCAGTTCCTGACCAACGTCGGCCAGACCTGCACGCCGCAGCGCCAGGAGTTCATCCTGTTGTCCGATACGCTCGGCTTGAGCGCGCTGGTCAACATCATGGCCAGCCGTTCGACCGAGAGCACGACGCCGAGCCTGCTCGGCCCGTTCTTCCGCGAGAACGCCCCCGAGCTGAAGCTGGGCGACACCATCGCGCCCCATGACAAGGGCGAGGCGATCGTGATGGCCGGCAAGGTTCAGGACGCCGGCGGCAAGCCGATCGCGGGCGCGCTGATCGACGTCTGGCAGACCGGCTCCGATGGGCTCTACGACATCCAGGGTCCGCAGCCCGACCAGATGGACCTGCGCGCGCGCTTCCGCACCGACAAAGACGGCCGCTACACCTTCCGCAGCGCGCTGCCAATCGGCTACGGCATTCCGATGGACGGCCCGGTCGGCGGCATGCTGACCAAGGGCGGCCGCCACGGCATGCG
>JACQAI010000035.1 GCA_016195115.1 Pseudomonadota bacterium | reverse complement strand
GGTCGCCTACGACGACATCGCCAAGCGCATCCGCCAGCCCGGCGCGGCGCGCGCGGTCGGCAGCGCGGTCGGCGCCAACCTGATCTCCTACCTCGTGCCGTGCCACCGGGTGATCCAGCGCTCGGGCTATTTCGGCAACTATCGCTGGGGCGCCGGGCGCAAGCGCCTGATCCTCGGCGTCGAGGGCGCGCTGCACGCCGATCGGCCCGGCCTCAACGGCTAGCAGCCTGCGGGCTGGATTCCGCGACGCTGGCGCCGCTACCCTCCTCCGGCCAAAGCGGCCGGAGGAGGGCGGGGTTTGATTGAGGACTTGTACTTCGAGGATTTCACGCTCGGGCGCGTGTTCGTCACCGCCGGCGTGACCTTGACCGAAGCCGCGATCGTCGACTTCGCCTTCCAATACGATCCGCAGCCGTTCCACCTCGACCGCGAGGCCGCTCAGCACTCGATCTTCGGCGGGCTGGTCGCTAGCGGCTTCCAGACCCAGTGTCTGAGCTTCCGGATGTTCGCCCAGCTCGGCACCTTGCGGAACAACCTCGGCGGCCCCGGCATCGACGCGATCCGCTGGCCGCGGCCGGTCCATGCCGGCGACACCATCCATTGCCGGGTCACGGTCGGCGAGCAGCGGGCGTCGCGCTCGAAGCCGGATCGTGGCACCATCCGCTGGGACTTCGAGACCTTGAACCAGCGCGACGAGGTCGTGATGACCGCGTCCTTCATCAGCTTCATGCGACGGCGGGAGACCTGAGAATGGCCACCAGAGTAGCGATCATCGCCACCGGAGAGATGGGCAATGCGGTGGGCCGCAAGCTGCGCGAGGGCGGCGCTGCGGTGTCGACCTGCCTCGCCGGACGCAGCCCGCGCACCCAGAAGCTGGCCGAGCAGGCCGGCATCGTGGCGGTCGCCGACGACGACAAGCTGATCGCCGGCTGCGACGTCTTCCTGTCGATCATCCCGCCCGGCGAGTCGGTCGCGCTCGCCGAGCGCATCGCCAAGGCGATGAAGCGCACCGGCGCCAAGCCGGTCTATGTCGATTGCAACGCGGTCTCGGTCTCGACCATGCAGCGGGTCGCCGAGATCATCGGCCCGACCGGCGCCACTCTGGTCGACGCCGGCATCATCGGGCCGCCGCCCGGCCAGGGCGCGACCAAGTTCTATTCCTCGGGGCCCAAGGCGACGGCGTACGACAGCCTGAAGGCGTGCGGCCTCGACATCCGCTGGGTCAGCGACCGGGTCGGCGACGCCTCGATGGTCAAGATGTGCTACGGCGGCCTGACCAAGGGCCTGCAGGCGCTCGCCACCACGTTGCTGATCTCGGCCAAGCGCGGTGGCGTCGCCGAGGCGCTCAACGCCGAGCTTGCCGACAGCCAGGCCGCCCTGCTCGGCTGGCTCGACCGCAGCGTGCTCCGCATGCCGCCCAAGGCCTATCGCTGGGTCGCCGAGATGGAGGAGGGCGCCGTCACGCTCGAGGCCGCCGGCCTGCCGCCGCACATGATGCAGGGCGCCGCCCGCCTCTACGCCGGCATCGCGCAGACCCCGCTCGGCAAGGAGTCACCCGAGACGCGCAACAAGGAGGCGACCCGCGTCACCATGATCGACGGCCTCGCCGCGACGTTGCCCAAGCCGCGCTGAGGCTCGCGGAACGCGTTACGCCGGCAGCGCGCCGATGAAGGCCTCGAGCGCGGCGAACCGCGGCTTGAGCTCGGGCGCGCGGCCGCGCGCGCGGGCCAAGTCGCCGGCGCGCACGGCGTCCTCGATGGCGCCGCACAGCTCGGCCAGGGCCGTGGCGCCGATCAGCAGCGCCGAGCCCTTGGCGGCGTGCGCCGCCTGGAAGGCGGCGTCGACGGCGCCGGCGGTCAGCGCGCCGTCGAGCGCGTCGATGTAGGGTCGCACCGAGCTCAGAAACAGGTCGAGCATCGCGCGCATGCGCGCCTTGCCGAACGTCGCCTCGAGGATCGTGAGATCGATGATGCCGTCGCGTGCCGTCGGCTCCGGTACCGCCGCGACCGCGGCCGGCATCGGCGTATCGGCAGGCTGGCGCAGCGCCGCCGCGCTCGGCACCAGGGTCGCGACCGCTGCCTCGATGGCGTCGCGGTCGAGCGGCTTGCGCAGCACGCCGTCCATGCCGGCGACGCGGCATTGGTCCTCGATCTCGGGCCGAGCGTCGGCGGTCAGCGCCAGCACCGGCAGGCGGCCGGTGCGTGTGCCGTCGCCCTCGGCCTGGCGCAGCCGGCGCACCAGCCCGTAGCCGTCGAGCCCGGGCATGTGGCAGTCAGTCAGCACCAGGCCGAAACGCTCGGTCTCGATGCGGCGCCACGCGCTCTCGCCGTCGGGCGCGAAGGTCGCGACGTAGCCCAGCGTGTCGAGCAGCCTGCCGATCACGGCGCGGTTGACCGGATTGTCCTCGGCGACCAGCAGGGCGGCGCCGGCGCGCACCGCCGCTTCAACGTCGGGCGCGCGCCACTGCGGCCGCGCCAGCGCCGCCGCGTCGTCGCGCCGCACCGCGGCCTGGCGACCCGCGGCAACCGCGAGCTTGGCGACCAGGGCGGGGCGCCGCCACGGCACGTCGAGCCGCTCGACTCCGGCGAGCGGCGGCGCGGCGCTGCCGGGGCGCGCCAGCAGCAGCGCCGGCCGGCCGGCGAGCGCGGCGCGTTCCGCCAGCTCCTGGTCGATCAGCACGACGTCGGCCGCGGTCGTGCCCAGGCGGACGGGATCGTCGATCACCATCGGCACGGCGCCGATGCCGTTCAGCTGGCGCGAGGCGATCTCGGCCAGCAGCGACTGGCGCGTCACGATGGCGACGCGTAGGCCGTCGAGCGCGCGGTCGGTCGACGCGGCGCGCGCGACCGGCACGCTGAGACGGAACCAAAAGGTCGCGCCGGCGCCCGGCGCGCTCGTCACGCCGATCTCGCCGCCCATCAGCTCGACCAGACGGCGGCAGATCGACAACCCGAGTCCCGTGCCGCCGAATCTTCGCGTGATCGAGCTGTCGGCCTGCACGAACGGCTGGAACAGCCGGTCCTGCTGCTCGGCGCTGAGCCCGATGCCGCTGTCGACGACCTCGAAGCGCAGCGCCGCGCCGCCGCCCGCGGCGCGCTCGACGGCGGCGCGGATCAGCACGTGGCCGCGCTCGGTGAACTTGATGGCGTTGCCCGCCAGGTTGATGAGGATCTGGCGCAGCCGCGTCGGGTCGCTGAGCACTGCCGCCGGCATCGCCGGGTCGACGTCGACCAGCAGCAGCAGGCCCTGCTCGGCGGCCTTGCTGGCGAGCAGGGCCGCGACACCCTCGACGACGTCGCCGACCGCGGTCTCGACCGTCTCGATGTCGAGCTTGCCGGCCTCGATCTTGGAGATGTCGAGGATGTCGTTGATCACGGTCAGGAGCGAGCCGGCGCTGTCGAGCACGATGTCGGCCATGCCGCGCTGGTCGGTATCGAGCCGCGTCTCGCGCAGCAGCTGCGCCATCGTCATGATGCCGTTCATCGGCGTGCGGATCTCGTGGCTCATCACCGCCAGGAAGGTCGACTTCGAGCTGTTGGCGGCCTCGGCGGCCTCCTTGGCGAGCTTGAGGTCGTGGGTGCGCTCCTCGACGCGGTTCTCGAGCTCGGCGTAGAGCGTGGCGTTCTCCAGCGAGATCGCCGCTTGGGCCCCGAGCAGGTTGAGCACGGCGATGCGCTCCGGCGTGAAGGCGCCGGCGGCTAGGTTGTTCTCGAGATAGAGCAGCGCGACCACGGTCGCCTGCTTGACCACCGGCAGGCAGAACACCGACCGCGGCCGCTGCGTCGCGACGTAGGCGTCGCTCGAGAACTGGTTGGGCAGCGAGGCGTCGTCGAGCAGGATCTGCTCGCGGGTGCGCTCGGCATAGTGCAGCAGCGACAGCGGCAGGTCGCTCGGCGCCGGCGCCGCGGCGTCGCGCAGCACCACCCGGATGCGGTCGCCGTCGGTGGTCGCCTCGGCGGCGATCCGGAACTGGCGCTCGCGCGGCAGGACCAGGAGCCCGCGCTCGGCGCCGGCGCATTGCAGCACCACGGTGAGCAGGGATTCGACTAGCTTGCTGAGCACGATCTCGCCCGATACCGCCTGCGATGCCTTGACCACGGCGAGCAGGTCGACATCGCCGCTGCGGCCGCCGCCGGCCGCCGCTCGCTCGGTCGCCGCGAGCTGCGGGAATTGCCGATCGAGCAGCCGCACCTTGCCGAGGGCACCCCAGCGCTGGTAGGCGTCGCGCGCGTTGCGCAGGTGCGCGTCAGCGGCGGTGCGCGCGCCCTGGTCGCGGTAGAAGCGTCCGGCGAGCTCGCTCGCCATCGCCTCGTAGGCCGCGGCGTTGTGCTCGCGCGCCGCGCCGATCGAAGTCTCATAGAGTCGGATCGCCTCGCTCGACCGGCCCTCGATCCGCGCGGCCTCGGCCTCGAGCAGCGCGTGCGGGCTGGCGTAGTTGTCCGGACAGCTGTCGGCCCAGATCGCGAACTTGCGGCGGTGGGTCGCCAGCACCTCGGCGAACGCCTGCCGCCGCGCCGCGTCGGCGTCGGTCCACAGCGCCGTCATGGTCAGCGCCTGGTAGAAATGATGGACCGCCTGCGCCGGCATGCCGACGAAGCTGCGCGCGCTCGCCGCGGCATCGGCGCCGGCCGCCAGGGCCTCCTCGAAGCGCTCGTAGGTGAACGCGACGACCTGGCGCCAGACGTGGAATTTTCCGGCCGCGCTGCGGTGCCCGACCTTGAGGAAGTTCGCGACGTGGTGATCGGGCAGCTGGTCGACCACGCCCTGCATCGCGTCGAGCAGGTCCTCGCAGGCGGGTAGCCAGTACTTCATGATGTAGCTGGCGCGGTTCTGCGCGATGAACGGCCGGTATTTCTCGATCGTCTCGCGCGCCCGCTCGAGGCGGTCGCCGAGCTCGAACGAGGTCGCCATCGACATGCCGGCGGTGAAGCCCGCGAACACCAGATCGCCGGCCTCCATGCAGGCCGCGAACGCCTGGTCGAGGATCGGCATGGTGGTGGCGATCGGCCGGCGCCAGCTGTTGATGAAGATGCCGTGGCGGAACAGCAGCTGGCCGCGCTGCTTGGTGTTGCCGAACTTCTCGCTCATGCGCAGCGCCAGCTCGGAGAACTCGAACGCGGCGGCGTAGTCGTCGGCGATCGCGCCGGCGAGCAGCGCGCCGTAGCTGCTGTACGGTCCGACCGACTCCGGGATGTTGCCGTGCTGCAGCGACAGCTTGAGCGAGGTCAGGTTGAGGTACGGGAACAGCGCCGGCCGCACGAAATAGAACGGCGTCGCCGCATCGGAGATGAACTCGATCAGCCCGCGCACCGCCGGGTCGGTGATCGGCGGCGCATCGAGCAGGTCGGCGATGCGTCTGCCGCGCAGCAGCGCCTGGACCTCGCGGTGCGCGGCGGCGACCGCGGCGGCGGCCGCCGCGTCGGTCTCCGGGCATTTGAGCCCGGCCAGCGCCAGCGCCTCGAGCGCGATCGCCACCGCCTCGTCGTTGCGCCCGGTCACCTGGCACAGCTTGAGGCGGATGCGGCGTACCCGGATGCTGTCCTGGGTCGAGCCGGCGCGCTCGAGCACCACCTTGTAGAGCTGCTCGGCCTCCTCGAAGCTGCCGGCGAAGTACGCGCACTCGAGCAGGTCGAGATAGAGCGCAAACGTGGTGTCATAACGCGCATGCCACGCGTCGTCGGGCAGCAGCGCCGTGGCGTGCTGCAGGAACTCCAGCGCCGAGGCGTGGGCCGCCGCGGCGCGCGCCTTGCGGCCGGCCAGCGCGTTCAAGGCGCACACCCGCCCGCGCTCCTCGGCGTCGGTCAACAGCGCGAGGCCGCGGTTGAACTGGTTGACCAGGTCGAACACCGCCTCCTCGATCGCGGCCTCGGACAGCTGCGCGGCCAGCAGCCGGCCGACCTGGAGATGCGCCGCCGCGCGTTCGGCCTCCGGAATCAGCGAATAGGCAGCCTCGAGGACGCGGTCGTGGATGAAGCTGACGCGGTCGCCGTCCTGGCTCAGGAAGCCGGCGCGGAACGCCTCGGCGAGATCGACACGGGTCGCGGCCTCGGTGTGCTCGAGCGCCGTCGCCAGCATCGACAGGCGCGTGTTGTTGCCCAGGCAGGCGAGCCAGCGCAGCGCGTTCAGGCTGTCTTCGGGCAGCCGCTGCAGCTTGCCGACCATCAGGTCGACGACGTTGTCGGTGAAGCGCTGGGCATGGATCTGCGCCAGATCCCAGCGCCAGGCCGCCGCGGCGCGGTCGAACGTCAGCAGCCGTTCCTCGTGCAGGGTCATGAGGAACTGGATGGCGAAGAACGGATTGCCGCCGGTCTTCGCCTCGAGCAGCTGCGCCAGCGGCAAAGCACGCTCCGGCGGACACGCGAGCGTGTCCGTGACCAATTGCCCGAGCTGCGCATCGGTCAGCGGCGCCAGCGCCAGGTCGTGGACCGCGGCGCCGTTGTTGCGGATCGCCTCGACCGTCAGCATCAGGGGATGCGACGGCGCCACCTCGTTGCTGCGATAGGCGCCGATCAGCAGCAACTGGCGCGCCGACAAGTCGCCGAGCAGGTGCGCGAGCAGCTCGAGGCTGCCGGCATCCGACCACTGCAGGTCGTCGAGGAACAGCACCAGCGGCTGGTCGGGACGCGCGACCGCGCCGACGAACTGCCGGAACACCGCATGGAAGCGGTGGCGCGCCTCGGCTGGCGGCAGCGCCGGCACCGCCGGCTGGTCGCCGATCACGAACCCGAGCTCCGGGATCAGGTCGATCATCAGCTGGCCGTGCGCGCCGAGCGCGGCGCGCATCGCGGTCTGCCAGCGCTCGACCTCGGCGTCGCTGCGGCCGAGCGCGTCGCGCACCACCGCCTGGAACGCCTGGGCAAAGGGAGCGTAGGGAGCAACCCGTCCGTACTGATCGAACTTGCCGGACAGGAAGATGGCGCGATCGCGGTCGATGCCGCGGCGCAGCTGATCGACCAGCGACGACTTGCCGATCCCCGAATAGCCCGCCACCAGCACGAGCTCGGGCGGTCCGCCGTCGAGCACGCGGTCGAACGCGGCGCGCAGCGCCTGGAACTCGCGGTCGCGGCCATAGAGCGCCTTGCCGATGGTCAGGCGATCGGGCTGATCGGCGACGCCAAGCGCGAAGGTTTCGATGGCGCGCGCGCGCGACCACTCGGCGCGGCAGCGCTCGAGATCGGCGACCACGCCGCCCGCGGTCTGGTAGCGGTCTTCGGCGGTCTTGGCGAGCAGCTTCATGGCGATCGCCGACAGCGGCGCCGGCACCGACGCGACGCGCTGGTGCGGCGGCACCGCGACCTGCGCGACGTGGCAGTGCACCCAGCCGATCGGATCGCTGGCGCTGAACGGCCGCACGCCGGTCAGCAGATGCCGAAGCCGGTCAGGCGCACGGTGCCGTCGGTGCAGCCGACCAGGACGTGCGCCGGTTCGATGCGCTTATGGATCAGGCCGTGGTCGTGCAGCTTGGCCAGGGCCGCGGCCAGGCCGATCGCGGTGTCGAGGCAGCGCGCGATGTCCATCGGCGCGCCGAGCTGGCGGGTCAACGGCTCGCCGCCAGGGTCGGCGAGCACCAGCAGGGTGCGGCCGTCGCTGCGGTCGAGCTTGAGCGGCCGCACGCCCCACGCCGGATCGATCGCCTCGGCGAGCTCGAGCTCGTGCTCGAGCTGGCGCAGACAGACCGCGCTCGGGCGCTCGGCGCGCGGCGCGCGCACCAGGACCGGCCGGCCCTCGGGGTCGCGGCAGCGCGCCACCGCCAGCTCGCCCTGGGCGACCAGCGTCTCGACGACCGCGTACGGCCCGAGCGCGGCGGCGCGGACGGCGAGGGTGGCCGGGGCTGGGGCGGCGGAAGCGGGCATGACGGAGTGCGACATCAAGGCAGCGCCAACCAGCGCACCGTAACCTTTTCTTATTCGATTAGAGTTAATAAAAATTGCAATAAACACCGCCTTCCGGTGCAATCAGGTGGCTCGGCTCGGCATGCCGGTGACGACGAAACGGCGGGGGAGACGGCGCGATGGCTGAGCGCCCTGGCGGCGCCGGTGCGCAATTGGCGGTGTTGCGCCAGCGCTTCCTGGAGCAGCTGCCGTCGCGCCTGCGCGAGCTCGAGGACCTGCTGGCGGCGCTGCGCGTCGACGCCGACGCGGCGCGCCACGTCCAGGCCCTGACGGTGGCCGCGCACGCGCTCACCGGCACGGCGATGACCTACGAGCTGGCCGAGGTCGCGGCCGGCGCCGCGGCGATCGAGGCGCTGTGCGGCCGGCTGGCCAAGGGCACCGGCCTGCCGACCCTGAAACCCGGCTTCGAGGCGGCCCTCGGCAATCTGCGCGCCGCTATCGCCGCCCTGGCGTCGCTGCCGGCCGCAGCACCGGTGGCGACGGCGGCGACACCGCCCGCGGGGGCGGCGCGGCGGCCGCTGGTCTACGTGCTCGAGGACGACGCGGCGTTCGGCAGCGCGCTGGTCGCGCAGCTCGACACCTACGGCTACGTCGCGCGACTGTTCGCCGACCGCGCCGCGCTGCTCTCGGCGGTGGCCGTCGAGCCGCCGGCGGCGATCGTCGCCGACATGGTGCTGCCCGAGGGTCTGCATGCCGGCGCCGACATCGTGCGGGCGCTGCCCGACGCGCTCGCCGGAACCATGCCGATCATGTTCGTGTCGGCGCGCGGCGATCTGGCATCGCGCATCGAAGCGGTGCGCGCCGGCGCCAAGGCCTACATCCTGAAGCCGCTCGACATCGGCGAGCTGGTGGCGGCGCTCGACAACCTGACGGGGGCGGCGGCGCCGCTGCCGTTCCGCATCCTGATCGTCGACGACGATGCCTTCTCGGCGGCGTTCCACGCCGCCATCCTGGAATCCGCCGGGATGGTCACCGCGAGCGTGACCGACCCGCTCGAGGTCATGGCGAGCCTGACCAACTTCGACGCCGACCTGCTGCTGCTCGACATGTACATGCCGCACTTCACCGGCGTCGAGCTGGCCACGGCAATTCGCCAGCATCCGGCGTTCGCCAGCCTGCCGATCGTCTATCTGTCGTCGGAGCGCGACATCGACAAGCAGATCGGCGCGATCGCGGTCGGCGCCGACGACTTCCTGGTCAAGCCGGTGGTGCCCGACCGGTTGATCTCGTCGGTCAGCGCGCGGGCGCAGCGCCTGCGGCTGCTGCGCGGTCTGGTCACCCAGGATCCGATGACCAAGCTGCTCAACCACGGCGCCTTCAAGGAGCGCCTGAAGATCGAGCTGTCGCGCACCGCGCGCGCCCACGCCAATCTGGTGGTCGGTCTGATCGACATCGACTTCTTCAAGCGCGTCAACGACACCTACGGCCACCCGGTCGGCGACACCGTGATCAAATCGCTGGCGCGCCTGCTCAGACAGCGCTTCCGCGAGGGCGACCTGCTGGCGCGCTACGGCGGCGAGGAGTTCGCCGTCGTGCTGCCCGACACCGCGCTCGCTACCGCCCAGGTCCTGATGGATCGGCTGCGCAGCAGCTTCGCCGAGCTGATCCAGTGGTCGGGCCAGGAGGCGTTCCGCGTCACCTTGAGCTGCGGGCTGGCGTCGTTCCCCGCCTACCCCGATCTCGGCACCCTGGTCGAAGCGGCCGACCAGGCGCTCTATGCCGCCAAGCGCGGCGGCCGCAATCAGGTCCGACAGGCCGCGGGCGAGGCGTCCGCCGCGGCGGCGCGGACGGGCGACTGACCCGGCGCCGCGCGGGCCGTCGGCCGCGCAATTGTCACCCAGCGCGGCAGGGGCGCAGCGCCCGCGAGCGCCCTAATGAGCAGCGCGGCGGGAACGCAGGGGCTCTGGGGCCTTTGTGGCGCTCGCGGGCGCTGCGCGCCCTGCCGCGCGGACGATGGGCCGATTGACTGAATCGGCCTGCTCTCCTAAGTAGTGCCGCACTGCAGCATGACGGACCGGCCGCGCCCGGTCCGTTCTCGTCTCAAGGGAGTGGGTGGCGATGAGCCCGACGGTTCGGCCCCGGGTTGCGATGTTCTCCAGCGGGCCGTGCGCCAAGCGCCCGGGCTGGTCGCCGGCGGTGCTGTCGGATGCGCTGGTCGGTCGCTCGCACCGCTCGAAGCCCGGCAAGCAGCGCCTGGTCGACGTCATCGAGGGCACGCGGCGCATCCTCGGGATTCCCGCCGACTACCGCATCGGCATCGTCGCGGCCTCCGACACCGGCGCGATCGAGATGGCGCTGTGGTCGCTGCTCGGCGCGCGCGGCGTCGATGTGCTCGCCTGGGAAGCCTTCGGCAAGGATTGGGTGACCGACGTCGTCAAGCAGCTCAAGCTCAAGGACGCGCGCATCCTCGAGGCCGACTACGGCAAGCTGCCCGACCTCGCGCAGGTCGATTTCGGCCGCGACGTCGTGTTCACCTGGAACGGCACGACCTCGGGCGTGCGCGTGCCCGACGGCGACTGGATCGCCGGCGATCGCCAAGGCCTGACCCTGTGCGACGCGACCTCGGCGGCGTTCGCCATGGACCTGGCCTGGCAAAAACTCGACGTCACCACCTTCTCCTGGCAGAAGGCGCTCGGCGGCGAGGCGCAGCACGGCATGCTGGTCCTGAGCCCGCGCGCGCTCGCGCGGCTCGAGAGCTACAGTCCGCCATGGCCGCTACCCAAGATCTTCCGCATGACCAAGGGCGGCAAGGTCAATGAGGCGATCTTCAAGGGCGAGACCATCAACACGCCGTCGATGCTGTGCGTCGAGGATTTCCGCGACGCGCTCGCCTGGGCCGACGGGGTCGGCGGGCTGCGCGGCCTGATCCGGCGCGCCGAGGGCAACCTCGCGGCGATCGCGCGCTGGGTCGAGTGCACGCCGTGGATCGACTTCCTGGCCGAGCGGCCGGACATCCGCTCGTGCACCAGCGTCTGCCTGCGCATCGTCGATCCGTGGTTCGCCGGCCTGGCGACCGAGGCGCAGGTCGCGACCGGCCGCGCGATCGCCGAGCGGCTCGACAGGGAGGGTCGCCGAGGTGCGCGGCGCCGCCGGCAAGCCCGCCGCCGCTTAGGCGTTCCAGTCATGCCCAAGGTCCTGATCGCCGACAAGCTGAGCCCGCGCGCGGTCGAGATCTTCGCCGAGCGCGGCATCGCGGCCGAGGTCAAGACCGGCCTCAAACCGGCCGAGCTCGTCGCGTTGATCGGCGGCTTCGACGGGCTGGCGGTGCGCTCGGCGACCAAGGTGACGGCCGACATCATCGCCGCCGGCGTCAATCTCAAGGTGATCGGCCGCGCCGGCATCGGCGTCGACACCATCGACGTGCCGGCCGCGACCAAACGCGGCATCGTCGTGATGAACACGCCCTACGGCAACTCGATCACCACTGCCGAGCACGCCATCGCCCTGATGTTCGCGCTGGCGCGCCAGCTGCCCGCCGCCGACCGCTCGACCCAGGCCGGCAAGTGGGAGAAGGCGCGCTTCATGGGCGTCGAGCTGACCGGCAAGACGCTCGGCATCATCGGCTGCGGCAACATCGGCACGATCGTCGCCGACCGCGCGCTCGGGCTGCGCATGAAGGTGATCGGCTACGATCCGTTCCTGACCGCCGAGCGCGCGCTCGCCACCGGCATCGAGAAGGTCGAGCTCGACGAGCTCTACCGGCGCGCCGACTTCATCACGCTGCACACGCCGCTGACCAACGAGACGCGCAACCTGATCGACGCCAAGTCGATCGCTAGGATGAAGAAGGGCGTGCGCATCATCAACTGCGCGCGCGGCGGGCTGGTCGCCGAGGTGGATCTCAGGGCTGCGCTCGACGCCGGCCAGGTCGCCGGTGCCGCGCTCGACGTGTTCGCGACCGAGCCCGCGACCGACAACGTGCTGTTCGGCCACGACGCCGTGGTCGCGACGCCGCATCTCGGCGCCTCGACCTCGGAGGCGCAGGAGAACGTCGCGCTGCAGATCGCCGAGCAGATGGCCGAGTACCTGCTCCACGGCGCGGTGTCGAACGCGGTCAACATGCCGAGCGTGACCGCCGAGGAGGCGCCGCGCCTGTTGCCCTATATGAAACTGGCCGAGCAGCTCGGCAGGTTCGCCGGCCAAGTCTCACACCGTGGCATCAAGAGCGTGACCATCGAGTACCAGGGCGAGGTCACCGCTGTGAACACGCGGCCGATCACGGCGTCGGCGCTGACCGGCCTGATGGCGCGCGTGCTCGAATCGGTCAACATGGTGAGCGCGCCGGCGGTCGCGCGCGAGCGCAACATCCAGATCCACGAGATCAAGCACGAGATGCCGACCGACTTCCACGCGCTCGTGACCCTGACGGTGGTCCACGAGGACGGCACGCAGAAGTTGTCGGGCACCCTGGTCGCCGGCAACCGGCCGCGCATCGTCGAGATCGAAGGCATCTCGCTCGAGGCCGAGCTCGGCAAGCACATGCTGTTCCTGCGCAACCGCGACAAGCCGGGCCTGATCGGCAGGGTCGGCACGACTCTGGGCGAGGCCGGGGTCAACATCGCGACCTTCCATCTCGGCCGCGCCGCGCCGGGCGGCGACGCCATTCTGTTGACCGAGACCGATCAGCCGGTCGACGAGGCCGTGCTCGACCGCGTGCGCGCCATCCCCAACGTCATCCAAGCGCTGGCGCTCAGCTTCTAGAAGCCAGAAGCCAGAACGCAGAAGCCAGAAACCAGTCTGGCTTCTGGCTTCTGCTTTCTGGCTTCTGGTCGGGGTTGCTCTTCAAGGCACGCCGGGATATCAGTCGCGCGCTTTGACCCGATCGAACCACATCACCGCGGGGGTGCCCGATGGCGCCTGCCGATAGCGACGCGGCCCGGCGCGCGCTGCTGCCGGCGGGGCTGCGCGACGGCTTGCCGCCGGACGCCGCGCACCGTGCCGCCGTGGTCGAGCGCCTGATCGGCGAGTTCACCGCGCACGGCTACGAACGCGTCGAGCCGCCGCTGGTCGAGTTCGAGGACACGCTGTTGCCCGGCGGCACCGCGAGCGGCCCGGAAATCTTCCGCCTGATGGATCCGTTGTCGCAGCGCATGATGGGCGTGCGCGCCGACATGACGATCCAGGTCGCGCGCATCGCGACGACGCGGCTGGCCGGCCGGCCGCGGCCGCTGCGCTTGAGCTATGCCGGCGACGTCTTGTGCGTGAAGGGCACCCAGTTGCGCCCCGAGCGCCAGTTCGCCCAGGTCGGCGTCGAGCTGATCGGCGCGTCGAGCGCCGACGCCGACGTCGAGGTCGTGCGGCTTGCTGCCGATGCCCTCGCGGGCATCGGCGTACGAGAGCTGTCGATCGATCTGAACCTGCCGCCGTTGGTGCCGGCGTTGGTTCAAGCTTTCGGCCTGCCGGCCCAACAGGTGCGGCCGCTGCGCGCCGCGCTCGATCGCAAGGACGCCGACGCGGTCGCCGCCGCGGCGGGTCCGGCCGCCGCCGCGCTCGGCGGCCTGATG
>JACQAI010000402.1 GCA_016195115.1 Pseudomonadota bacterium | reverse complement strand
GACGCCGTCGCGGCCGGTGCTCCTGAGCGCGCGGCCGAGCAGGCGTTCGCTGTCGCCCTGGCCGTAGATGTCGGCGGTGTCGAAGAACCGGATGCCGTGGTCGAGCGCGACCGCGACCGCGCGCTCGGCGCCGCGCTCACCCGCCGCGGCCAGCAGCGAGCCGAGCCGCGAGCAGCCCATGCCCAGCTCGGAGGTCCGGATGGCGGTGCGGCCGAGCGGTCGTTCGGCGATCACGACGGCACGCGGGCGCCGCGGTGCTCGAGCGTCAGCACCGGTTCGCGCGCCCGGACGCCGATCACGCCCAGGGTCGGCACGCCCAGACGATGGGCGGCCTGGTCGGGCGTCAGGAAGCCGTCGAACGAATAGTAGGACAGGTAGGCGGTGAACGCCGCGCCGATCAGGCCGAGCACGAACGCGATCGGGATGTAGAGGATCGGCACCGGCCGCGCCGGCTTGGTCGGATCGGGCGGCACCGCGGTCTGGATGACGCTGAAGCTCGCCGACTTCTCGCGGTTGAGCCCATCCAGGATGCGCGCCTCCTCGGCCTTGAGCAGCGACTGCTTGAGATTGTCGTTGCGCGTGTCGACCTCGCGCTGCAGCGGCAGCATGGCGCGCTCGCGGCCCGACAGGTCCTGGATATCGCCGTCGATGCGCGCGATCTGCTCCTGCATGACGTCGCGGCGCGCGACCAGCGAGGTCAGCTCGGTCTCGCGCCGCAGATTCTCGAGCTCGAGCTCGCGTGCCACGTCGTTGGAGCCGACGCGCGTGCGCGCGTTGAGCGCCGCCTGCTGCTGCGCCAGGAACTTTTCCGTGATGGCGATCTGCGAGCGCACGTCGACCAGCAACGGGAAGGTGTCGTTGAACTTGCTCTCGAGCTCGCGTTCCTTGAGACGCAGCGACAACAGCTGGCTCTGGGTGTCGTCGAGCACCTTGTAGCGCTCGTTCTCGCTGTAGAGCGCGATCGTCGCCGGCACCGTCTTGCGCTGCGCCTTGAGGCTCGTGACCATGCCGCGCAGCTCCTCGACGCGCGACACCAGGCCCTTGAGGCTGGTGTCTAGCTCGATGCGCTGGCGCAGCAGCATGTTGATCTGGTCGTTGAGCTGGTAGACGCCGCTCTGCTGGCGATAGGTCGCGAGCTTGGCTTCGGCGTCGAGCAGGGCGGCGCGGTCGTCGGCGACCTGGCGCTCGAGGAAGCCGAGGTTGGGATCGCTGTAGACCGCCAGGGTCTTCTGCTTGAAATAGTCGACCAGCAGGTTGGCGACCCGCGCGGCGACCTGCGGGTCGGGATGCTCGAACGTCACCTCGATGACGTTGGTCTTCTTCACCGGCTCGACCTTGAGGCGCTTGTTGAACTTGTAGAGCGCGCGTTCGATCAGGGCCTGATGCTGGCGCTCGATGCCGAACAGGTCGGTGATCGCCGTGATGCTCTGGGAGATCGCGACCGCCCAGGCCGGCGGGTCGACCAGGTCGGGATAGAGCGTCTCGATGCCGACCGTGGTGATGGCGCGCTCGAGGATGTCGCGGCTGGTCATGATCGCGACGTTGGATGCGATGACCTCGTCCTTGTCGATCACCGGCGGCGCCGCGACGTTGTTGTTGACCCCGACGTCCGGGCGATAGACCAGCTCGCGGCCGAGCTTGACCAGGACGCTGCAGGTGGCGGCGTAGATCGGCGTCATCACGACACAGACCGCGACCGCCAGGCCGACGAAACCGCCCAGGACCGACAGCGCGCGCCGGCGGTATTTGAACGCGATCGCCAGGCCATCGCGCAGGTTGATGCCGACCACGGGCAGCCCCTCGTTAAATGCGGACGGCAGGCGCCGAGGCCTGCCGCGACCGATATTAAATGGCGTGCGGCGTCGCGTCAAAGACAATGTTTAATGCTCGGTTGGCCGCGGATTGCCGGGCATTTGGAGCGACGCGATGAAAATCGCTGGTCGATTTAATTCAGATGAGTTAAAACCAAGCAGGGTTTCGCCGCAGCGGGAGGCGGCCGCGCGATGTTGGTGAGCTTGATCGTCGTCGCGACCGTGGCGTTGGCGCTGGCGGTGCACCCGTTCGTCAGCTATCCGGCATCGCTGCAGGCGGTACGGCGGTGGCGCGGCGCCGCCGCGCCGGCGGGCGTGGTCGCCGCCGACCCCCGGGTTCGCGCGGCGCTGTGCTTTTGCGCTTACAACGAGGCCGGGGTGATCCGCGACAAGATCGCCAATCTGCGCGGGCTGCGCGCGCGCATGCCCGACCTCGAGATCCTCTGCTTCGTCGACGGCGCGACCGACGGCACCGATCGCATCCTCGCCGAGCACGCCGATCTGATCCGCCTGACGGTCAGCGCGGACCGCCGCGGCAAGACCTTCGGCATGAACACGCTGGTGGCGCAGACCGCCGCCGACATCGTGATCTTCACCGACGCCAACGTCATGGTGCCGGCCGACGGCATCCCTCGGCTGCTCGACTATTTCGCCGATCCCGAGGTCGGCTGCGTCAGCGGCCACCTGATCTACGTCAATCCCGACGAGACCGAGACCAGCCGCAACGGCGCGCTGTATTGGCGGCTGGAGGAGCGCACCAAGCGGCTCGAGACCGAGACCGGCTCGCTGGTTGGCGCCGACGGTTCGCTATTCGCGATTCGCCGGGCGCTGCACCGGCCGGTGCCCGAGGGCATCATCGACGACATGTTCGTGTCGCTCACCATCCTGTGCGCCGGCTACCGCGTCGTCAGCGCGGTCGACGTGCTGTCGTTCGAGCGCGCCGCGACCAGCGCGCGCGACGAGTTCCGGCGCAAGATCCGGATCGCCTGCCAGGCCTTCAACGTCCACCGGCTGTTGTGGCCGCAGCTGCGCCAGCTGCCGGCGTTCGATCTCTACAAGTACGTGTCGCACCGCTTGCTGCGCTGGTTCTCGATCTACTTCCTGGCGCTGTCGGGGGTGGCCTGGTTCGGCGTGCTGGCGCTGCTGTCGGACCTCGCCAGCGCCGGCCTGGCCGCGCTCGGCACGGCGGCGGCGATCATGGCGGCGCACCAGCTCGGGATCGGGCGGGTGCGCCAAGTCTGCGACATCCTGTTCGCCCTGCTCGGGGTCGGCATCGGCGTGTTCCGCTCGTTCCGCGGCGACCGCTTCACGGTGTGGAGCCCGGCCGGCTCGGTGCGCGCCTCGCGCACCCGATTCTAAGACTGGCGCTCGCGCGCGCTACGCGCGCTGCCGCGCCTGGTGCCCTCACCCGGCTCGCGCGCGAACGCGCTCGCCACCCTCTCCCGCGCGCCGCGCGGGAGAGGGAAGGGGCCCGTGCCGCGCAGCGGCGTGGGAAGGGTGAGGGCACAAGCGCGCGAGCGCCAGACTAGACTCTACGGTCGGGCGCCTGGTCGAAAGCGCGCGCGATCGCGGCCCACAGCGGCTTGCGCTGCAGCGCCGCGTCAAGCGGCAGCGGGCGCTGCGCCAGGCCGTCGCGCCGGCGATAGTCGGGCGAGCTGTTGAGCCAGGTCTGGCGATCGCTCAAGCCCCAGGTCATGACGCCGATCACCGCCGGATGGGCGCACGCCACGGTGAGGTAATCGCCGGCGATCGCGGCGACGGCGGCGTCGCGCGCCGCCGGGTCGGCGGGCAGCGCGTGATCGGTGACGTCGAGCTCGGTGATCATGATCTTGAGCCCGAGCGCCGCCACGGCGTCGAGGAAGGCGCTGAAGCGCGTGGCGTTGAACTTTTTGCCGACGGCGGTCAGGTGACCCTGGATGCCGAGCCCGTGGCACGGTACGCCGCGCGCGCGCAAGCCCTCGAGCAGGCTCAGCGTGGCGCGCCGCCGTGCTTCCTCCTCCGGGGTGTCGAAGTCGAGCCCGTATTCGTTGTAGTAGAGTTGGGCCGCGGGATCGGCCGCGGCGGCGGCGTGGAACGCCAGGTCGATGAACGCCGCGCCGAGCGCGCTCTGCCACGGCGACACGCGCAGGCCGTCGCTGCGCCCGTGCTTGGGCTCGATCGCCTCGTTGACGACGTCCCACGCCTGGATGCGTCCGGCGTAGCGGCCGACCAGCTTGGCGATGTGCGCGGTCATCAGGATGCGCGCCGCCGCGGCGTCCGGGAAGCGCGGCACCCAGGCGGGCAGCGCCTCGTGCCAGACCAGGGTGTGGCCGCGCAACGCCATGCCCTCGCGCCGGCACCAGTCGGCGAGCGCGTCGGGCGCGCCGAACCGCTCCTCGGACGGCGCCGGCCGCACGGTCGACCATTTGAGCTCGAACTCGGGTGTCAGGATCGCGGCCTCGCGGCGCAGCGCCGCGGCGAAGCCGGCGTCCTCGAGCTGGTTGCGCTGTACCGCGGTGCCGAACACCAGCCCCTTGGCGGCGGCCAGCGTGCGCAGCCCCGGGCCGTCGAGCGTCGCCGTGGCGCGCGCCCAGCGCGGCACCGCGGCGGCGCCCAACAGGCCGAGGGCGAACTGGCGGCGGGTCGGGCTCATCGGGAACCTCGCGGGCAGCGGGCCGGCGCCTTCGGTTTAATGGCCAACATGGACACAGTTTAATACCTTGAGTTTTTTCTGCAATCGTGGACTATGATGGGTTTATTGCGCCGGCGATATTAAATCCGGGGATGGCCTTAACGCCGCGCCGGAGACCGCCCGGCGCGCAGCGCGCCGGCGACCGCGGCAGGATGGACGGGACATGTACCTGAGCTACTTCGGCCTCGAGCGCGCGCCGTTCGATCCGGCGCCGCAGCCCGACGCGCTGTTCGAGACGCCGACCCACAACGAGGCGCTCGCCGGCCTGGTCTACGGCATCCTCGAGGCCAAGGGCTTCATCGCGCTGGTCGGCGAGGTCGGGGTCGGCAAGACGACCGTGCTGCGCCGCGCGCTGCAGTACGTGCGCGCCGCCGACCCGGCGCTGCTGATCGTCGAGATCGCCAATCCGGCGTTGGCGCCGGGCGCGCTCGCCACGCGCATCGAGCGCGCGCTCCAGCTCGACGCCGCCGTCGTGAGCCACGGCGACCTCGAGCCGCTGGAGACCGCGCTGCGCCGCCTTGCCGCCGCTGGGCGGCGCCTGCTGCTGGTGATCGACGAGGCGCAGAGCGTCTCGGGCCCGACCCTCGAGCTGCTCCGCATCCTGTCGAACCTCGACTGCAGCGGCCGACCGCTGGTGCAGACGGTGCTGAGCGGGCAACCCGAGTTCGACGCCCTGCTCGCCCACCCGGCGCAGCGCGCGCTGCGCCAGCGCATCGCGGTGCGCGCCGCGATTCGGCCGCTGACCCGCCGGCAGGTCGTCGCCTATCTGCGCTTTCGCCTTCAGGCCGCCGGTGCGCCCGCGGCGGGTGTCATGCGATGGCGTGCGCTGCAGCGCAACGCCGCGGCGTCGCGCGGCTTTCCGCGGCGCGCCAATATCATCGCCGACAATGCGCTGATCGCCGGCTTCGGCGCCGGCCGCCGGCCGATCGGCTGGCGTGCCGTCGGCCAGGCGTTGGCGGCGATCGACGCCGGGGCACCGCGCCGGCTCGGCTTCCGGCTCGCCTGGGGCAGCGCCGCCGCGATCCTGGCGATCGCCGCGCTCGGCTGGATCGGCCTGCCGACCGCGCCGACGCGCGACCCCGGCGGCGTCGCGAGCACCATCCAAGCCGCGGCGCGCTGACCCGATGCGTTCCGTCACCCGTCGCAAGCGAGCCGCATGATCCACGACGCCCTCAAGCGCGCCGGCCACAACCTGCACGCCATCCCGTCGCCGCTGCCGACCCCGGCCGACGTCCCGCCGGCGCCGGCGATGCCGGTCGCGCCGCCCGTCACCACGCTGCCGCGCAGCGCGGCCAGGCGTCGTGCGCCGTGGCCCGAGATGGTCGCGCTCTACTACAACATCGACGCGCTGCGCACGTCGGACAGTCCGGTCGTGCTGCAGTTCGTGGCGTCGCGGCCGGGCGAGGGCACCAGCACGGTGGCGCGCGCGTTCGCGAGCTTCGCGGCCGGCGAGGACACCAGCTCGGTGCTGCTGATCGACGCCAGCTGCCACGGCGCCCAGCCGCGCCCGGCGTTCGGGCGCGCGCCGCCGCCGAGCCTGGTCGAGATCGCGCGCGCCGGCGATCGCATCGAGGCCGCGATCGAGCCGGGCCGCACCCCGGACCTGCACGAGGCGCGGCTCGCCGATCATGCCAATTCGCTGCTGCACACCAACGGCACGGCTTGGACCAGCGTGCTCGAGCAGGCGCGCCAGCGCTATCGCTTCACCATCGTCGACAGCCCGGCGGTCAGCACCAATCCCGACACCGTCGTGCTGTCGCGCGGCTGCGACGGCGTCGTGCTGGTGATCGAGGCCGAAAGCACGCGCGGGCCGGTGGTCCAGGCGACCATCGAGACGATCGAGCGCTTCGGCGGCAAGGTGCTCGGCACCGTGCTGAACAAGCGCCGCCTCTACATCCCGCGCTGGATCTACCGGCGGCTCTAGCGAGCCGACGACAGAGGGCAGGCGACAGATAGCCAGAATCGCTTCCGATTTCTGTCGTCTGTTTTCTGTCCTCTGCTAACGCACCGCGCCCGACGCGCTCGAGGCGCTGGTGTTGAAGTTGTAGAGGAACGTGCCGCTCGGCGTCGCCGGCAGCACGCCCTTGATGTACTGGTCGACGAACAGATTGAGGTTGGCGATGTCCGAGCGCGGCACGATGACGGTGTCGAGCGGCAGCAGGCGCATGTCCTGCGCCAGGTCGGTGCCGCTGACGACGTCGTGCAGATTGACCGCGAAGACCAGGCGCTGGTTGGCCTCGCCGTGCCGTACCACCACGATCTCCTTGGTGCGCGCGGTCGAGCGCAGGCCGCCGGCGGCGTAGACCGCCTGCATCACGGTCTGGCCGTCGACCAGATCGATCATGCCGGGCTTCTCGACCTCGCCGCCGACGAACACGCGCTGGGTCGCGAAGCTGCGCACCATCACGGACAGCTCGACGTTGCGCAGATCGCGCGCATAAGCCTGGCGGAGCGCCGCCTCGAGCTCGTCGCTGGTCTGGCCGGCCGCGACCATCGAGGGGATCAAGGGCAGCGAGATGCGGCCGTCGGGCCGCACCACCGCGACGTCGTTGAGCTCGACCGCCAGGCGGTGCTTGATCTCGAGCGCGTCGCCGGCGCGGATGCGATAGGGCTGGGCGAGGTAGGTCGCCTGCTCGCTGCTCACCTTGTCGGCGGGGCTCGGCGCCTGCAGCACCGGCCCGCACGCGCTCGCCAGCAACACGAGCGCGATCCCCCTCAGCCATACCGTCGTTGTCGCCATCGCCCGGAGCCTCCTCGTTTCGGCGGTCATTTGCGCAGGATCAGGCAAGCATGCCAGGCCTGCCAGGACACGCCGGGCAGCACCAGCAGCGCGCGGTCGAGCGCCTCGCACAGGCCCATCAGCGGCGTCGCGCCGAGCCGCCGCTCGGCGAGCGCCGCGAGCGGCGTGGTCAGGCCCGCCACGACCTTGTCGACGGCGCCGAAGTGCCGCCGCGCCAGCGCGAAATCGCGGCGCAGCAGCGGGTGCTCGTCGGGGGTGCGCAGCCCGGGCGTGCGCGCGCGATACCAGTTGATCAGCGGATTGTGGCCGAGCGGCTCGAGAAACAGCGCGACGCCGTCGGGTTTGAGCACGCGGGCGATCTCGGCCAACGCCTTGTCGAGATCGAGATGGTGCAGGATGCCGCGGCCGAACACGACGTCGAAGCTGGCGCGGGGAAAGCTCATCGCCTCGGCGTTCATGTGACGGAAGGTCGCGTTCCTGAGGCCGCGATGCGCGGCCTTCTGGCGCGCCACCGCGATCGCGCCGTCGGCGATGTCGATGCCCTCGAGCCTGGCGACGAAGCTCGGCACGTCGAGCTCGTCGAGCGACAAGGTGCCGTCGGCGCAGCCGTATTCCAGCACCGCGCGGCCGCAACCGTGCCGGCGCAACAGGTCGATCTGGGCGTCATGGACCCGGCGCAGCGCCCGATAGAGCTTGCGGACCTCGGCGCGCGGATCGGGGGCGCCGGCGGCGTAGCGGCGGTTGTGGAATGCCTGCTCGCGGCCGAGCCGGGCGGGTCCCGCAGCGTCGTTGGACGGCAGATCGAGCTCGGCGGCCATGACGGCTCCCTGGTGGACATTGATTTAATCGGCGCCCGCCAGGCCGCTCCGGGCGGTCTGGCTGGTTTTAATATTAAAGATTGAGCGCGCCGTTGCAAAGCGATAAGATTTAATCCGAAGCGTGGGGCCGCGAGGGGCGAGGGGCGATGGCCTGGTGGGTGTTGACGGCGGCGTTTGCCGCCCTGGCGTGCCATCCGTTCGCGACCTATCCGTTGTCGCTGATGGTCGCCCGGCTGGCGCGCGGCGCCCGCCCGCGGCGGCCGCCGGCCGAGCCGCCGGCGCTCACCGTCGCGGTGCTGTGCTGCGCCTACAACGAGGCGGCGGTGATCGGCGCCAAGCTCGACAACGCGCTGCGGCTGCAGGACGGCGAGCCCTCGACCCGGCTGTTGTTCTACACCGACGGCTGCACCGACCGCACCGCCGAGATCATCGCCGGCGCGGGCGAGCGCGTGCGCCTGATCGCCGGCGAGCGGCGTCATGGCAAGAGCCACGGCATGAATCTGCTCGCTGCGGCGGCCGGCGATGCCGACGTGCTGCTGTTCACCGACGCCAACGTGCGGGTCGACCAGGACGCGGTCGCCGCGGTACGCCGGGCGTTCGCCGATCCCGAGGTCGGCTGCGTGTGCGGCCATCTCGTCTACGTCAACCCCGGCGAGAGCGCCACGGCGCTCGCCGGCGCGCGCTACTGGTCGTTCGACGAGTGGCTGAAGCGGCTGGAGTCCGACACCGGCTCGTGCGTCGGCGCCGACGGCTCGCTGTTCGCCATCCGCCGTGCGCTCTTCAAACCGGTGCCGGCCGACATCATCGACGACTTCTTCACCTCGCTGTCGGTGTGGTGCGCCGGCTGGCGGGTCGTGATCAGCTCCGAGCTGGTCGCCTACGAGCGCTCGGCGACCGGCTCGCGCGAGGAGTTCCGGCGCAAGGTGCGGATCGCCTGCCGCGCCTTCAACTGCCACCGCCTGCTGTGGCCGCAGGTCGCCCGGCTGCCGGCGTGGGACCTCTACAAATACCTGTCGCACAAGCTGCTGCGCTGGTTGAGCGGCTGCTGCTTTTCGGTGGCGGCGCTCGGCCTGCTCGTCGGGCTGGTGTCAGCGGGCTTCTCGCCGGCGCTGGTGCTCGGCAGCGCGCTCGGGCTGGGTGCCGCGCTGTGGCTCGGCGCCGCTTTGCGCGTGCCGCCGCTGGCGCTGATTCACGAGGCAGTGCTGGCGGTCGCGGCGACCGCGGTCGGCGTGATCTGCTCGTTGCGCGGCCAGCGCTTCCAGACCTGGGGCCAGCCCGAGACGACGCGGCAGCCGGGCTAGGGACACGGGGCCCGGCGCATGTTTCTCGACGCCTGCGACATCGACGACGGCGCCACCCTGGAGTGCGACGTCTGCGTGATCGGCGCCGGCGCCGCCGGCCTGACGATCGCCCACGAGCTCGCCGGCTCGGCGCTGTCCGTGATCGTGATCTCCGGCGGCGGCCGGCGCCGGCGCGGCCGCGACCAGGCGCTCTATCGCGGCACCGTGCGCGACCCCAGCCAGCACAGCTGGGCCGACCGCTTCCGCGAGCGCCGCTACGGCGGCACGACGGCGATCTGGGGCGGCCGCTGCGTGCCCTACGACGCGATCGACTTCGAGGCGCGGCCGTACGTGCCGCACAGCGGCTGGCCATTCGGCCGCGACACCCTGGAGCCCTACTACGCGCGCGCCGCGGTCTACTGCGAGATCGGTGCGCCGCTGTTCGACGCCGCGACCGCCTTGCCGGATCGCCCGGCGTCGTTGCTGCCGGGCCTCGCAAGCGAGGCCGTGACGGGCACGACCATCGAGCGGTTCAGCCGGCCGACCGACTTCGGCCGCCTGCTCGAGCGCCGGCTCGCCGCCGCGCCGGCGGTGCGCGTGCTGCTCGACGCCCACTGCATCGGCCTCGCCGGGGCGGCCAACGGTGCCGCGATCGATCACGCGCCGTGCGCGACCTTCCGGCCGAGCCGATTTTCAGTCCGTGCCCGAACCTACGTCGTCGCGGCCGGCGGGCTCGAGACCGCGCGGCTCTTGATGGCGGCGCGGCAGGCGAGCGCCCAACCGCTGGCGATCGCGTCGCCGTGGCTTGGGCGCGGCTACATGGGCCATCTCAACGGCACGGTCGGGGCGATCCGTTTCGCCGTGCCGCCCGAGCGCATCAACGGCGGCTACGAGGTGTCGCCCGACGGCGTCTACTGCCGGCGCCGGCTGTGGGTCACGGCGGCGGCGCAGCGCCAGCACGGCCTGCTCAACACCATGTTCCGGCTGCACCATCCGCCGATCGCCGACCCGACGCACCGCGACCCGGTGCTGTCGGCGATGTACCTGGTCAAGGACCTGGTGCTCTACGAGTACAGCCGCAAGCTGCGCGCGGCGCGCTCGCTCGGCCATCTGCTCGGCCACCTGCGCAACGTCGCGACGCGGCCGCTGGTGCTGGCGCGCTTCGGCATCGACTTTGTCGACCGGCGCTGGCTGCGCCCACGCCGTCTGCCGTCGGTCGCGCGGTTCTCGCCGACCGGGCGCTACAGCATCGAGTTTCATGCCGAGCAGTCGCCCGACCCGGCGAGCCGCCTCGAGCTCGGCGATGCGGTCGATTGCTTCGGCATGCCCGAGCTGGTGATCGACTGGCGCGTCCACGCCCGCGACGTCGACTCTGTGGCGCGTGCCTACGCGCTGCTGCAGCGCGAGCTCGCCGCCGCGGGCCTGGGCGTGCTCGAGCTCGACCGCGACGGCATGGACGCCGCGATTCGCGCCGACGGCGCGGTCGGCGGCCACCATCTGGGGGCGGTGCGCCTGGCCGACGCGCCCGAGCGCGGCGTCGTCGATCGCCACGGCCGGCTGTTCGGCATCGCCAACGGCTACGTCGCCTCGGCGGCGGTGCTGCCGACCTCGAGCCAGGCCAATCCGACCTTCACTGTGGTCGCGCTGGCGATCCGCCTGGCCGACCACCTGCGCCAGCGCGCGCACGCGACCCGGCTGTCGGCGCGCCCGGTCCGGCTCGAGACGCGCCCCCGGCGCGAGCCCGTGCCGGCATGAGCTTCGTCGCCGACCCGCGCCTCGGGTTGCCCGGCCGGTCGGCCGTTCGATCGGCGTTCGCGCCGCCCGCGGCGGCCGCCGAGGCGCCGCCGCGTGCCGCGCCGACGGCGTCCGCCGAGGGCGTCGACCGCGCGGTCGTCGGCTTCGTCACGCTCGACCTCGTCCTCATGATGCTGCTGCAGAAATTCGCGCTGCCGCTGTCGGATTCCGGCGAGGCCCAGGTCTCGATGCTGCTGATCACCCATTACAGCGTGCTCGGCGCCCTGATGCTGATGCGGCGCGCCAGCCTCGATGCGGTCCGGCTCGCCGGCTATGCCGCATTCCTGATCGTCGCCCTGCTCGGCCAGCTCTGGCCCGATCGTTCGTTCGGAGCG
>JACQAI010000401.1 GCA_016195115.1 Pseudomonadota bacterium | reverse complement strand
TCCGGTCGATCCCGGCCTGCCGCCGGCGCAGTCGGCGATCCCGCCCGCCTCGATCGCACGGCCCGATCCGTTCGCCGAGGCGGCCTACGCCAACGCCGGCGGCCGGCCGGCGCGCGCCGAGCCGGCGGCACCCTCGGCGGCGGCCATGCCGGCGCCGGCGCCAGCCCCGGCCATGGCAGCGCCGGCCGACGCCCGGCCGGCGCCGGCAGCCCCGCCCCAGGCCGAGAAGCCGCGGGCGCCGTCGCTGTTCGAGCGCGTCACCGGCGCGGCCGGCCGGCGCGCCAAGGCCGAGGCGGCGGCGGCGCGTCCGGCCGAGCCGAGCCTGCGCCCGGCGCCGGCCGCGGTCGCGCCGAACGCGCAGGCGAGCCTGGGTCAGGTCGACCCGACCGACCGCCTGGCCTCGAGCCAGCCGGCCGACGACCTGCTCGACATCCCGGCCTTCCTGCGCCGCCAGGCCAACTGAGCCCGGGTTCTCGGCAGGGCCCCGACCGTCGCCACCTCCGCTCGGCGATCGTCGGGGCCCGGCCGGGCTTTTCCCTACCGCCAATTAAGTTGTCGTCTCGCCCGCACGTGACGTAGGTTGCCGGCGTGATCGGCCGGTCCCCGCCACGCCCCCGTGCTGCACCGCACCGAAGGCCCGCGGCGGAACCGCCAAACCGGCTGTAACATTCTGTAATAAATGGTGATTTGTGGCCGTCTGGCGGTTTTGTTACGCAGACGGTGAGCAACGTTGCTTGGGGTCATGAGCGAGCGTTCGACGACCAAGAAGAACGGCAGTGCGCGGCTGAGCGTCGCGGGCGCGGTTCGTCAGCACACCGTGAACAGCCCGGTGCACTGCAGCGGTGTCGGCCTGCATGGCGGCGCGCCGGTAGCGATGACCCTGCATCCGGCGCCGGCCGATCACGGCATCGTGTTCCGCCGCACCGACACCGGGGCGGCCGACCCGACGGTGCCGGCGCTGTGGGACCGCGTCGTCGAGACCCGCCACTGCACCGTCATTGGGAATCGCGCCGGCGTCACGGTGTCGACCGTCGAGCACCTGATGGCAGCGCTCGCCGGTGCCGGCATCGACAACGCGCTGGTCACGCTCGACGGGCCGGAAGTGCCGATCATGGACGGCAGCGCCGCGCCCTTCATGTTCCTCATCGAGTGCGCCGGAGTGGCCGTTCAGGACGCGCCGCGCCGCGCCATCAAGATCCTGAAGCCGATGATGATCGCCGACGGCGGCCGCATTGCGGCGCTGAGCCCGGCGGCGCGCTTCTCGATCAGCTTCGAGATCGATTTCGAGAGCCCCGTGGTGGCCCGCCAGGAGTGCTTCTTCCAGATCGGTGACGGCACCTTCAAGACCGAGATCAGCCGCGCCCGCACCTTCGGCTTCCTGCACGAGGTCGACGAGATGCGCGCCGCCGGCCTGGCGCTCGGCGGCTCGCTCGACAACGCCGTGGTGATCGCGGGAAACCGCGTGCTCAACGCCGACGGGCTGCGCTACGACAACGAGTTCGTGCGCCACAAGGTGCTCGACTGCATCGGCGACCTCTATCTCGCCGGCGCGCCGCTGCTCGGCCATTTCCGCGGCGTGCGCTCGGGCCACCGCTTCAACCACCTGCTGCTGCGCGCCTTGATGGCCGACCGCCAGGCCTGGACCTGGATCGACCTGCCGGCGCCCGAGACCGCGGCCCGCGCCGCCATCCTTCCCTTCGAGCCGGCCGCGCGCAGCGTCGCGTAGGGCTGGGCAAAGTCGCCTCGGTTAGAATCGCGCGACCAGCCCAAAAAATACCCGTGGATCGCGGTCGCCGGCGGTGGCGACGGAGCGGGTCAGCGGCTTGGCGACCTCGAGGGTGCCGGAGATCTGCTCGGAAATCGTGAAGCGCACGCCGGCGCCGGCCGCGGTCGCCGAGGCGGCGGCGTTCTCGCCCGCGAGCGGTGCCTGGTTCCAGACCCGGCCAGCGTCGTAATACCCGTAGAGCTGGTAGCTGGCGAGCCACGACAGGCCCAGCCGCTCGCCGTACTGCAGCTCGATCTTGCCGGCGATGCCGCGATCGCCGGTCAATTCAGCGGGGTCGTAGGCGCGCACGAAGTTGACGCCGCCGATGCCGAACTGCTCTGAGGCGAGCAGCGAGCCGAAACCATACTGCCCCGTGACCGCAAGCAGCGCCGACCAGTCGCCGCCGAGCGACTGCACGCGTTGCGCGTCGCCGATCAGCTTGGCGAAATCGCTGCGCCCGTTGGCGCGCGACAGGTTGGCCGAGCCCGTGGTGCGCGCGCCGATGATGTCGAGGCCGCGACTGACATGCAGATCGAAGACGTTGATGCCGTCCCAGTCGTCGACGAAGTCGTAGAGCGCGCCGAACTGGATGGTGCGGATGCGGTCGTTGAGCAGCAGGACGGTGCCGCCGAGCAAGTCGGTGCGCAGATCGGTCATGACGAACGCGCCAGAGAGGGTGAGGTTCTCGGCGCGCTGGCGCACCAGTTGATGGCTCACCTGGGTGGTGAACACGGTGGCGGCGCTGCCGACGCGCAGCGGCCGCAGGGTGAAGCCCGGATGCGCGATCGCCTGGTTGATGCCGACCGAGATCAGGGTGCCGTCGCTGTCGAGCGGCATGACGTGGCTGAGATCGTAAGCGCGCAGATCGTCGAACTCGGCGGGCGTGTTGATGAAACGCAGCTGCGTCGTCTCGTAGAGCCCGAGCACCGAGTTGAGGCGGCCGCCGAGGGATGCCTGGAACGGGCCGATGAAGCGCGTGCCGCGATTATCCATGGTCGAGAAAACATCGAGCACCTTCTGCTGCAGCTCGACGGTCAGGATGGCGGCGCCGCGCTCGCCGGGCAGCGGCGCCAGCACCGACCGGGCCGTGACGCCGGCGAGATCGTCGAGCAGCAGCAGATAGCGCTCGAGGGTGCGGACCTGGAGCGGCCGCGACGCCAAAATGTGGTCGGCATAGCCGCGCAGGTGCGCGTCGCGTCCGACCTCGCCCGTGATCGACACCTCGCCGACATAGCCCTCGATCACCTCGAGCCGCACGATGCCGTCTTGCAGCTCCTGCGCCGGGATGATGGCGCGCGACAGGATCCAACCGTCGTTGCGGTATTTGGTCGTGATCGCGATCGTCACGGCATAGAGCTCGGCCAAGCTGACCTCGCGGCCGAGCAGATCCTGCCACAGCGGCGTCAGCGCGCTGGTGTCGTAGACCGTGGCCCCGACGAGCACGATGCCGCGCAGATCGAAGCGCACGTCGTCGATGCCCTCGGGCAACGCGGCAGGCGGCTCCTCGAGCCGGACCGCCGGACCGCTGGGGCGCGCCGTCGGGGTCGGACGCGCGCGCTCTTGCAGGCGCAACGGGTCGGCCGTGCCCGGAATGACGACTTGCGCCGCCGCCGGCAGCGCGAGCCACCCGACCAGCCCGCCGAGCAGCGCGGCGCGGATGAGCCGGCTCGACCACGCCAACGCCGCGGCGCCGAGCGATGTGCCACCGCCCAGACCCGTCGGCCACCGCTCAGCGGCTTGCCTGCCCGCCATGAAAGAAGGGGTGCAGAATATTCAGCTCGGGCGCAAGGGTGACGTTCAGATCGCCCGACGGGTTCGACCAGTCGACGTTCTGGGTGGGAATCGAGACCTCGAATCCGCCGACATTCGAGCCGTTCGGGTCCGACGACGGCGCCGGCTGGCGCGTGGCGGCGCCGAGCACCTGGTTGGTTGCCGAGGTCACCGCCACGCCCTCGGCCACGGAGACCACGGACGTGACGGTGACGACCGGCGGCGCGGCGGCCGCGACACAGCCGGTTCCGATAGTGCAGCCGTTGAAGGTCTGGGTCCCGGTCGAGCCCGGCGCGGTCGCCAAGGTCGCCGCCGCGCCGCCCGACACGCCGGCGATGGTGCCGGTCGCCACCGTCTGGCCGCTCGTCACCGCGAAGCCGCCGAAGCTGTTGGCCGCCTGGGTCAAGGTGACTGCGTTGGTCCCGGCCGCGAAGCTCCCGGTGCCGCCGACCGTGAGGGCCCCGGTCTGCGTGATCGCGCCGTTCGACGTCACGGTCAGGTTGCGGCCGACCGCCGAGGTACCGAGCACGGTCGCGATGTTGTTGGTCAGCGTCGCGTCGTTGGCGCCGCTGTTCGACAGCGCCACCGCGCCGGTCAACGCATTGCCGGCCTGGGTCAAGGTGATCGCGTTGGCGCCGGCTGAGACGGTCGTCGCGCCGCCGACCGTCGCCGCGGCGGTCTGCGTGATGGCGCCGTTCGAGGTCACGCTCAGGTTCCGGCCGATCGTCGCGGCGCCGAGCACGGTCGCGATGTTGTTGGTCAGCGTCGCGTCGTTGGCGCCGCTATTCGAAAGCGCCATCGCGCCCGTGAACGCGTTCCCCGCCTGGCTCAACGTTATCGCGTTGGCGCCGGCCGAGACGGTCGTCGTGCCGCCGACCGTCGCCGCGGCAGTCTGCGTGACAGCACCGTTCGAGGTCAGGCTCAGGTTCCGGCCGACGGTCGCGGCGGCGAGCGCGGTCGCGCGGTTGTTGGTCAGCGTGACGTCGTTGGCGCCGCTATTCGACAGCGCGACCGCGCCCGTGAAGCTGTTGGCCGCTTGGGTCAGCGCGATCGCATTGGCGCCGGCCGCGACGCTGGTCGTGCCCGTCACCGTGGCGGCCGCGGTCTGCGTCACCGCGCCGGCGGCGGTCAGCGCGACATTGCCGCTGGCCGTGAAGGCGCCGAGCGCCATGCCGGCATTGTCGAACTGCAGGGTCAGGTTGCGCAGGTTGGTCAGCCCGCCCAGCACCGGCACGGTCGCCGCCGCGTTGACGTTGCGCAGCGCGACGTCTCGGATGCGCGTCAGCGTGCCGCCGAACCCGACGCCCCCGGCGAAATCGTTGGCCTGGGTGTTGAGCAGCATGTCGGCGACGCCGACGGTCGACGAGAGGGTGGTCGAGCTCCCCACGGTGAGGACCCCGGTCTGGGTCACGGTGCCGCCCGAGATCACCGTCAAGGCCTTGCCGATCGTCGAGGTGCCGAGCACGGTCGCCGTCGCGTTGGTGAGCTGGACGTTGTTGGCGCCGCTGTTCGACAGGCTGACCGCGCCCGTGAAGCTGTTGGCCGCCTGGGTCAGCGTGATCGCGCTGGCGCCGGTCGCGAAGCTGCTGGTGCCGGCGACCGTGAACGCGCCGCTCTGGGTGATCGCGCCGGCGGTGCTGAAGGTCAGGTTGCGGCCGATGCTCGAGGTGCCGAACTTGGTTGCGACCGTGTTGACGACCTGGACGACGTTGGCGGCGCTGTTGGTCAGGCTCAGGGTGCCGGTGATGGCGTTGCCGGCGTTGGTCATCGTGATCGGACCGGCGCCGGCGTTGAGCGTCACCGACGACGCGCCGGCCGGCTGGGTCATCGGCCCGGTTTGGGTGATCCCGCCCACCGCCGTGATCGAGATCGGCGAGCCGGTGCTGTTGAGCGACCAGGTGCCCAGGGTGAGCGAACCGGAATTGACGATCGTGATGTTGGACCCGGCACCGTTGGCGATCGACAAGGTGCCGGTGATCAGGTTGCCGGCGTCAGCCAAGTCGAGGCCATGGGTGTTCATATTGAAGCTGACCGCGCCGCCCCCCGCGGTCTGGGTGATCGGCCCGTTCGAGAACAGATGACCGCCCGACGAATTGACGGTCAGCGAACCGGTGCCGAGCGACATCGCCGGCAGGGTGCCGGCGTTGCCGAGCGTGATGTCGACGTTGAGCGAGTTGCCCGCCGTGACGCCGATCACCGGCGCGCCCGTCACGCTCATGGCGCCCGCGGCGACGATCGTCAGGGTGGCCAGGCCGCCGCCGCTCTTCGTGATGTTGGCGGCGACGGTGATGTCGCCATTGTCGCCCCCGGGCGCTCCGGTATCGATCGTGACGCTGGTGCCGCCGCTCAGGCTGGCGCTGATGGTGGCGGCATCGACCGTCGCGGTGTTGGTCGGTGTGAAGACGTTCGGATTGCCGCCGCTGAACGAGCCGTTCGTGGTCGAATTCGTGATCGTGATGTCGTACGGATCGAGCAGCCACGTCCCGGCGCGACCGGCCGGCGCGGCGGCGTCGACCCGGCCGGTGGCGACGTCGAGCACGTTGCGCGACGAGGTCTCGACCGCGCCGCCGTTGCCGCCGGCCGCGCCGCCGCGCGCCGAGATCATGCCGTCGAAGCGCGTGTAGTTGTCCGACCAGACCACGACGTTGCCGCCGTCGCCTTGCGTGACGGCGTCGGCCTTGATCGATGCCTGCGCGTCGACGTAGGTCGCTTGCGCGTTGCGCTCGGGCCCCTGGCCCTGACGGTTGCCGCCGACCAGCACCGTGCCGCCGCCGGCGTCGCCCGAGGCATCGACATTGGTGCCGGCGAACAGCCCGACGCGCTCGCCGATGATCTTGATCGTGCCGCCGGTCTGCCCGGCGCCGCGGCCCGTGGCGTCGAGCCGCCCCGACACCTGCACCGTGCCGTCGCCGCCGTCGAGCACGATGCGGCCGCCGACCTGGCGGACCGCGCGCGCCTCGATCACGCCGGACATGTCGATCGTGCGGTCGAGCACGCCGCGCGCGGCGTTGGCGCTCATCTGCACCACGCCGCCGTCGGCGGCGATGCGGCCGCTGTTCGACACCGCGGCGGCGAGCGACGTGCCGTCGGCGGCGATCGCGCGCTGCATGACCTTGTCGTCGAGCGCGAACTGGATCAGCTGGTCGCCGTGGAAATCGACCGTGAAACGATTGGCCGACACTAGGCTGACCCGGCCGAGCCGGGCGTTGATCACGCCCTCGTTGGCGACCCCGGGCGCGACCAGCGCGACCACCCCGCCGGCTGCGACCGTGATGGTGCCGCGGTTGACCACCGCCGCGCCGGGCCGGCCCGGCATCGTGAAGGCGAGGCGCCGCGCCATGAAATCGTCGTTCGCGATGTTGGCCGTGGTCGCCACCAGGCCGGCGACGTCGACGCGGCTGCCGGTGCCGAACAGCACGCCGTTGGGGTTGATGAGCAGCACCCGGCCGTTCGCCGACAGCTGGCCGAGGATGTGCGACGGGTCCTCGCCGACCACCCGGTTGAGCGTCGCGGCGGTCGCCGACGGCTGGTTGAAGCGGGTGATCTCGCCGGCGCCGATCGAGAAGCCGCGCCAATCGATGATCGCGCGATCCGACGTCTGATTGATGTCGAGCCGTCCGCCGACCGGCGCGCCGATGGTCGCGCTGCCGCCGCGCACCGTGCCGCCCTGCGGGTTGGCGCCGGCGCTGGACAATCCGACCGCGAGCACTGCTGCGCTCGCGCCGAGCAAACGAAGACGGCAAGGCATAGATATAAATCAATATAAATATCAGCTTAAGGCAACCTTAAATTGCCCCAATTAGACGGCTATTCGCTACTTTTCCGACGCAAATCACCCCGAATCGGATCATTCCGCATAATCCGATCGGAGGATGCGCGGGTGGCGGTTCATGTGCCCGACGGCGGCGGCGCCGTGGCTTGGCCGGGCGCGCGCCGCAATGCTATAGGAGGGCCCTCTGCGACCATGGCCGAGCCGATCATGAAGCTTCCGACCGCGTTCCTGCTTGCCGGCTGCGCCCTCCTGGCGGTCGCCGCCTGCTCGAGCGACGACAAGGACACCTACGTCGACGCGCCGGTCGAGAAGCTCTACAACGAGGCGACCGACGCGATGCTCAACGCCCAGTTCGACGCGGCGTCGAAGAAGTTCGACGAGGTCGAGCGCCAGCATCCCTATTCGGTGTGGGCAACCAAGGCCCAGTTGATGTCGGCCTACGCGCTCTATCAGCGCAACCGGTACGATGAGTCGCTGGTCGCGCTCGACCGCTTCATCCAGCTCCACCCCGGCAACCGCGACGCCGCCTACGCCTACTATCTGAAGGCGCTGAACTTCTACGAGCAGATCGCCGACGTCGGGCGCGACCAGCGCCTGACCGACCAG